>DATGDE010000384.1:0-2783 GCA_035311125.1 Gemmatimonadales bacterium | reverse complement strand
GGACAGCCGCGATCCTCGCCGAGCGCGATCATGGTGCGTGCGAGCTCGAGCCCCCGCTCGGTCTCGGGGAGGAACGCCCCGCTGCCGTGCTTCACGTCGAGCACGAGGCCGGTGAGCCCTTCGGCGAGCTTCTTGGAGAGGATCGAGGCGGTGATGAGCGGGATGGCGGGGACCGTGCCGCTCACGTCGCGGAGGGCGTAGAGCTTCTTGTCGGCGGGCGCGATCTCCGGGGTCTGACCGATGAGTACCGCACCGATCTGCTGCAGCTGTGCCTTGGCTTCGGGCAGCGAGAGGTCGGTGCGGAAGCCGGGGATGGCCTCGAGCTTGTCCAGGGTGCCGCCGGTGTGGCCGAGTCCCCGTCCCGACATCATCGGCACCGCGACGCCACAGGCGGCGACGAGCGGGGCCAGCACGAGCGAGACCTTGTCGCCCACGCCCCCCGTGGAGTGCTTGTCGATGCGGGGGGTGCTCCAGCCCTCGAAGGAGAGCCGCTGACCGGAGGCGATCATGGCGTCAGTGAGGGCGGCGAGCTCCGCCCGCTCCAGGCCGCGCCAGATAACAGCCATGAGCAGCGCGGACATCTGGTAGTCGGGGATCCGGCCCGCCGTGTAGCCGGCCACGAGAGCCGACCACTCCTCGGGTGTGAGCGCTCCGCCGTCCCGCTTGCGCTCGATCAGGGGCACGACCAACATTAGACACACTCTCCTTGCGAAATGCCGCGATGCGCCACGCCGCGCCGTTCGCCATTTTGGCCCTGTCCGCTGCGCCCCTGCTGCCGCTCGCGGCGCAACTCACGATCGCTCAGCACATCGCTCTGGGGGACAGCGCCCGCGCGGCACTGCACTCCGAGGACGCGCTGCGTCACTATCAGGCGGCCGTCGCGCTGATCCAGGGCGCCGTCGGGGCCCAGCTGGAGCAGGTGGCCGGGGTCCATCCGACCAATCCCGAGTTCTCCCAGGCGTTCTGGAAGGCCGCCCGGGAGATCGGCGACGTCGCCAAGCAGATGCTGGGCGACTCGCTGCAGCAGCGGAGGGACAGCCTCTATCTCCTCGGCCGCACCTGGGCGGAGCAGGCGATCGCCTACGACTCCGTCGACGCCAATGCGCATTTCGCGCTCGCGCTGGTCGTGGGGCGCCTGGCACGGACCAAGAGCGGCAAGGCGAAGGTCCGATTCGGCCAGCTCGTCTACGACGAAACGACGCGCGCCCTGCAGCTCGACTCGACCCATGACGCCGCCCACCACATTCTGGGAATCTGGAACGACGAAGTGATGCGCCTGTCCGGCATCATGAAGTTCTTCGCCAAGGCCCTGTTCGGGGGCGGGTTCCTCGACAACGCCAGCTGGGCCGGCGCCCGCAGCCACATGGAGAAAGCGGTCGCATTGAATCCCGGCAACGTCTACCACCGCCTCGAGCTCGCCATGGTCTACCTCGATCTGGCCCAGCCCGAGCCCGAGAAGGCGTTGGAGCAGCTCCAGGCGATCGCGGGCCTGCCGAACGGCGATCCGATGGACCCGTACTACAAGCGGGTCGCCGCCGAAGCGCTCGCGGACCTGCGCAAGAACAAGATCGACGCCGCGCAGGACCGGCTGCACCAAGGTTAGCGCCAAGCTACCGTGGCCCAATATCCTCGGCAACTTGACGCCGCGCGCGCGCGGTCGCCATTGTATCCCGCATGACCATCTCATCGGCCCTCACCCATGCCGAGGGCGAGCGCCTGGCGGGGCGCATCGCCGAGCTGGAGCACGAGCGCAAACACCTGCTCGCCGTCATCGAGATCCTGAAGGAGATCTCAGGATCGCTGCACTTCATCGACATCCTGCAGGCGATCGCGCGGAAGCTGGGCGAGTCGTTCGGGCTGGACCGCTGCTCCATCTTTCTGTCCGAGCGCGGCGGGACGCACGTACGCCTGGTGGCTTCCTACGAAGATCCGACGATCCGCAACCACCTGGTGGACCTGGAACGCTATCCGGAGCTCAAGCGCTCGATCCACCACGGGGAGACGGTGTTCATTCCCGACGCGATGACCGACCCGACGCTGAAGCACGTGAAGAACGAGCTGTCGAGCCGGCGTGTGAAGTCGATCACCGTGGTGCCCATCAATTGGCGCGGCGTGGCGATCGGCGCGATCTTCCTGCGCACCTTCCGCGACGGCCCGACCTTCTCCGATGCCGACGTGCGGTTCGTGCAGGTGGTGGCGTCGCTCACCGCCCAGGCGCTGCGGAACGCGCACCGCTACGAGCGGCTGGCCCAGCGCCAGGCCGAAACCGGCGAGACCCTGCGGCGCATGGAGCTGGAGCGCGTGGCGCTGCTGTCGTTCCTGCGGCGGCTGATGGACATGTTCGGCCGCGCCGAAGGCGCCTGGGGCGAGGGGCTGCTCCCCAAGGCCAGCGCCGAAGAGCTGGACCGCCTGGTGGGGGTCGCGCTTGCGGTGATTCAAGAAGAAGCCAAGGGCCAGTGACGGCGCCGGCGGCGCGCGCCGCCGAGCTCCGGCGGCAGCTCGAGCGGGCGAACTATGCGTACTACGTGCTCGATCGTCCCGAGATCTCGGACGCCGAGTACGACCGCCTGTTCCAGGAGCTGCAGGGGCTCGAGGCCCGCCACCCCGAGCTCCGCACGCCCGATTCGCCCACCCACCGCGTCGGCGCCGAGCCGTCCCCCGCTTTCAGGAAGCACCGCCACCTCGTCCCGATGCTGTCGCTCGCCAACGCGTTCAGCGAGGAAGAGCTGGCGGAATGGGAGGCGCGCAACGCGCGGCTGGTCCCGGAGGTCACGGGCGCCGGG
>DATGDE010000383.1:0-3140 GCA_035311125.1 Gemmatimonadales bacterium | reverse complement strand
CAGATCGTTTTCGCTGCGGATCGGCTCCACCGTTTCGGTCCACGCTCCGCTGTCACCCGGTCCGTGACTGAAGCGCATCACCGTCTGCTGGCCCGCCGTGCCGTCCAGCAGGCGATAGGGATCGTCCACCGCCGTGAGGTTCATCCCGTTGATCGCGAGGATGTAGTCTCCCTCGCGCACCTTGAGCCCCGGCTTGTCGAGCGGGGCCGACAGCTCGGGGTTCCAGCTCTCCAGCGTGTAGATCCGCTGGATGCGCCAGCGGCCGTGGTCCGCCACGAGGTCGGCGCCCAGCAGTCCCACGCGGCTCGTGTCCACGGCGGGATAGTCGCCCCCGCCTACGAACGAATGGCTCACCGACAGCTCGCCGTTCACGAGGTCGAAGATGTAGTTGAGATCGTCCCGGTGCCGCACCCACTCGACGAGCGGGCGGTAGCGCGTGCGCACGGCGTTCCAGTCGTTGCCGTGCATCGTGGAATCGTAGAAGTACTCCTGCTCGAAGCGCCACACGTCGTCGAACATCTGGCGCCACTCGGCCATCCGGTCCACCTGCATCCGCAGTGTGACGGTCACCGCGCCATCGTTTTCCTTCGGTGGCGTATCGGTCCCCACCACATGCCAGGTCCTGCCCTTGCGGAACAGGATCTTCTTCCCGTCCGCCGAAATGCTCACCTGGAGCACGCCGCTCACGAAGTCTTTGGCCTTGGCGTCCTTCAGCTCGAACTTGTGCAGGACCACGCCCGGCTGGTTCTCGACGCTTTCGCCGAGGAAGACGGTCTCCTTCGGTCCCGGCAGCACGATCCCGTAGCGTCGGGCCGGCATCGGGATCGCGACGATGCGCCGGGTGATGCCGTCGAAGTCGATGTGCACCGCAACCGGGGCTGCAGCGGCCTTCGTGGTGTCCGGAGCGCCGCTGCGGCCGGCCTTGCCGCCACCAGTGCTGCTGCTGGCGCTGCTTGCGCTGTCCTTTTTCTGCGGCTCCTCGTCGCTCCTGAGCGGAAACGGCGTCGAATCGGTCGCCGCCAGCACCATCACGTACGGCTGGTACATCGGGTCGGCGAGGAGGCTGCTCAGGTTCAGGAACCCGGAGCCCAGCGCCAGGTTGGTGGAGGCGAGGAAGTAGAGGTACTTGCCGCCGCGGTCGAAGGCCGGCGAGATCGCGTCGGCGAGCTCGTCGGTGACCGTGTGCGTGCGGCCATCCGCGGCGGACCACAGCACGATGCGATGGTACTGGTTGGGGAACGTCTTGGCGTACGCCAGCCACTTCGAGTCGGGCGACCACACGAGCGGCGCGCCGAGGTTGAACACCGTCCCGTCCACGTCCGCCGTCTGCAGCTTCCCCGTCGCCACGTCCACCACGCGCACGCGCGCGCGGTCGTCCATGAACGCGATGCGGCTGCCGTCGGGTGACCACGTCTGTCCCCAGCCCATCTTCGACGGCGCGATGTCCACCGACCGCGGCGCGGTCATCCCGTCCTGGTCGCCGATCCACAGTCGATAGTCACCGCCGTCGCTCGAGAACCAGGCCACGCGCCGTCCGTCCGGCGACCAGAGCGGCGCGCGATCGGCGCGGTCGGAGCTCCGGGTGAGGTTCCGCGCGTCCCCGTGCTCGACCGGCACCGTCCAGATCTCCCCGCGTGCCTGCAGCAGCACGCGCTGGCCGGTGGCCGAGAGCGATGCTTCCGCCACCTCGTCCGAGACGTCTTCCCAGCGGGTTTCGGCCCAGGGGAAATCGCCCTGGACGGTGATGTTCACCGGGTGGCTTTGCCCGCTCGCCGGATCGAGCGTCTTGATCCAGCCGTCGTGCTCGTACACCAGCTGCCCGTCCCCCGCTGAGAGCGACTTGATGTCCACGTCGGTCTCGTGCGTGAGCTGGCGCAGGGCGCCGGTGCTCACGTCGTAGGCCCAGATGTTTTCGGCCCAATCGCGATCGGAGAGGAAGTAGACGGTGGTCCCCATCCAGACGGGCTGGATGTCCATCGCGCGCAGCGTGTCGGGGATCACGGTCTCCGAGAGGTCGGCCAGGTCCTCGATTCTGAGCGGCGTGTTCTGCCCGCCGCGATAGCTGCGCCATTCCACGTCCCACCGCGTCATGCGGTCGAGCGCGATCTTCTTGCCGTCGGGCGAGTACGAGCCGCTGAAGCCCCAGGGCACGGGGAGCATCGTGGAGGGTCCGCCGCTCCTGGGGACGGTCCACAGCCGGTCGTACGTCTGCGGCGCGGTGCCGCGCGTCGTGGCGTAGAGCACGGCATTCCCGTCCGGTGTCCAGCCGCGCGCCAGGGATGGTGCGGGATACCAGGTGAGCCGCGTCGGCTCGCCGCCCTCGCGGCTCACCACGTACACCTGCGGCACGCCCGAGCGGTTCGACGTGAACGCGATCCAGTTGCCGTCGGGCGAGAAGTGCGGGTTGCTCTCGACCGCGGGGGTGCTCGTCAGGCGGCGGGCGACGCCGCCCGCCTTGTCGACGATCCAGAGATCGGCGCCGTAGGTGAACGCGATTTCCCGGGCGCTGATCGTCGGCTGGCGCAGCAGCCGGGTCTGCGCGGCGAGTGAGGGGGTCGTGACGGCCAGGGCGACGAGGACGGCGGCGAACGGGGAGCGACGTGACATGCGGTTCCCTTGAGATGGACCGGCGGCAAAGGTGCGCGCGGGGCGGGGCAGCGCAAGGGCGCCGCTATACGGAGGTCCTACCTCGCCCGTCGCATCCTCGCCCGCGCGATCTGCACCACCAGCCCTTCCGCCCCGACGCCGAGCACGTTGTTGCGCAGCTCCACCGCCGGATCCCGCCCCAGCACCTTCGAGTGTGCCGCCGGGTTGCGCAAGGCGGCGAGCGTCTCGAGCTGCACGGGCAGCTGCCCCACGAGCCAGCGCCAGTCGTGCGGGAAGAGCGGCGTCAGTCCCTGGGCGACGATCGGCTCGTGCTCCAGCAGGTTCCGGATCACGCCGAGCGTCTGGTGCGGCACCGGCTTCCCCAGGTCCAGCGGACGCCCGTCCACGCGCGTCTCGCGTTGCGCGGGGGCCTTGCGTCCCAGCTCGCGCCGCAGCGCGGGGAAGACCAGCGCGTTCAGCTCCGTTTCGACCGCCTTGGCGTACTCCATCGCCGTGGCGGAGAAGTCGAAGCGCGGGTCCTCGCGGTGCGCGCG
>DATGDE010000382.1:0-2790 GCA_035311125.1 Gemmatimonadales bacterium | reverse complement strand
GGCTCGCACTCCGATGTAGAGCGCCGCGGCATCGCGCACCACCTTGACGACGGTGCGTTCACTCGCGGCGGCCCCTTGGACGGGCTCGCGCTGGCGGAAGTCGGTGATCGAGTCCGCACCGGCCCAGGCCGGCCCCTCCAGCCGACCGTCGAAGGGAACGGGGACGCTCGCGAAGGAGACCCGTAGGCGGGCGGGAGCCGCGGGCGGCATCGCCTGGCCCGCAAGCCAAGCAGGAAACGCCAGATTGGCGGCGAGGAAGAGCGTCCGGGCGGAGACGAGGCCGGCGCAGAGGTCGTGACGCAAGTGGGCCACGTGAAGGTCACAAGTGTATCAATCCCGTTTCCCGGTAGCAAGCGAACCAACCCGCTCCACCGAAAAGTGAGATCCCATGTACCGGCGCATCGGTTGGGCCCTTACCGCGGTCAGTGCATTGCTGTGTGGTCTACTCGGGGTCACCGCCTGTGAGCGACCGAAGGATGCCAGCCCTGTCCGGACGCAGGCGCAACCACCGCGCGCGTTGGCGGCCATGGACTGGACGCAAGTGGACCAGGCGCTCGGCAGACCCGGCGCGCTGCAGCCAGGCGGCGTCTACAAGGTGGGGCTCCCCCGCAGCGACCTGCACGTCACGGTCGGCAGCGTGACGGTGAAGCCGGCGCTGGCCCTCGGGTCCTGGGTCGCGTTCCGGCAAATGACCGACAGTGAGGCGATGGTCATGGGCGACCTCGTCCTGCTCGAGGGCGAGATCCCGTCGGTCATGAACAAGCTCGAGGAGAGCGGGATCCAGCCGACCGCGCTCCACAATCACCTGTTGCACGAATCCCCGCACATTCTCTATATGCACATCGCCGGCCGGGGCGCTCCCGCGAGGCTGGCGGCCGGCCTCCATGCGGCGCTGTCGCTGACCGGCACCCCGCTCACTACGCCCGCCACCCCACCGGCCGCGTCGACGCCGCTCGGCCTCGACACGGCGCAGATCGCAGAGGCCATCGGGTACCGGGGCAAGGTGAATGGCGGCGTGTATCAGATCGCGGTACCGCGGGCGGACACCGTGCAGCTGGAGGGCTTCGTCGTGCCGCCGGCGATGGGGGTAGCGACGGCCATCAACTTCCAGCCGACGGGTGGCGGTAAGGCGGCCGTCACCGGCGATTTCGTCCTCATCGCGGCGGAAGTCAACCCCGTCATCCAGACGCTCCGCGCGAACGCCATCGACGTCACGGCGCTGCACAGCCATATGCTCACGGAATCGCCGCGACTCTACTTCATGCACTTCTGGGCGAACGACGACGCGGTCACGCTGGCGCGCGGACTGGGTGCTGCATTGGCCAAGATGAACGTCCGCAGAGGCGGGTGACCGCTAGAACGGCTTGAAGCCCGGCGACCCGTAGCGCGTCATGCTCAGGTGTTGCCAGAGTGGCACCGCATAGGCGATCAGCACCATGACGATGGCCACGATCGTCCACAGGCCGTAGCGATCGAGCCACGACGTCCGCACGGCGACCGGCTGTAGCGGCTCGGCCCACTCGATCGGCTCGGGCTCGCGCCGCTTCCCGGCGAGCCACGTCCCCAGCATCACCAGCACGAAGAAGCCGGCACTGGCGAAGAGAAACAGGCCCCCGACGGCCGACACGTCGGTGAGCACCCTCCAGTGCGCCGCGACGGGGCTGCCGCCGTAGGTCGCCTCCATGACGCGCCGCGGCATCCCCATCAAACCCGTGATGTGGTTCGAAAACGAGAACAGCGCCATCCCGATGAACCACAGGTACGGTTGCACCCGGGCCAGGAGGCCCAGCTCCAATTCGCGTCCCAGCAGCCGCGGCATCAGATAGTAGGCCGTGCCCATGAAGGTGAGGGCGACCGCGCTGCCCACCGTGAGGTGGAAGTGCGCCTGGATCCACGCGGTGTTGTGGATGACCGAGTTCAGCATGTAGGACGCATTGATCGCACCACCGATGCCCCCGACGGCGAACAACAGCATCGCCAGGGCGACGCTCGAAAATGTCGGATTGGCCCAGGGGAGGCGGCCCAGCCAGTTCAGCAGCCCGGTGGCGCCCCGGGCACGGCCCGCCACCTCCATCGAAGCGGTGATGGTGAAGGCGGTGATGAAGCTCGGGAAGAGGATCCACATGGTGATCATCGAGTGGAGGAACTTCCATCCCGCCGGGATACCGGGGTCCATGAATTCGTGGTGGAAGCCCACCGGCGTCGAGAGAATCAGGAAGAGGATGAACACCAGCCGCCCGAGGGGATCGCTGAACAACTTCCCGCCCGCCACCTTGGGAAGGATCGTGTACCAGACGACGTACGCCGGGAGCAGCCAGAAGTAGACGAGCGGATGCCCGAAGTACCAGAACAACATGCGCGCGAGCATCGGATCGATGGTCTTGGTGATGCCCAGCGACCAGGGAATGAGCAGGACCACGTCCTCGATGGCGACACCCACGGTGGCGATCAGCCACAGGATGGCGGTCACCAGCATGCCGTGCAGCGCGAGTGGTGCGGGCTCGGTGGGGTGGTCGCGACGCCACGCGCGATAGGACAGCACCATCGTGGCGCTCCACAGCCAGCTCCCCACGATGAGCAGGGCGGCGCCGATGTAGAACGTGGGGTGGGCCTGGAGCGGCGGGTAGAACGTGTACAACACGCTCGCCTTCCCCGACAGGATGGCGCCGGCGGCGAGCAAAGTGCCGGTGAGCGCCACCCAGTAACCGATCCACGCGAGGCGCGGAGTGGCGAGCGGGCGCTGCAGGGTGCGCGTCGCCACCACGTAGCCGAATCCCATGATGAAGAACG
>DATGDE010000381.1:0-2512 GCA_035311125.1 Gemmatimonadales bacterium | reverse complement strand
GCGCGACGCGGTTGAGCTCCCGCGCCGAGGCCAGGTCGCGTCCGAACGGCTTCTCGACGATGACGCGCGCCCGGTCGGCCAACCCGGCAGTGCCGAGTCCCTTGATCACCGTTTCGAACAACACAGGAGGAATGGCGAGGTAGTGCGCCGGGCGCCGAGCCCCCGCCAGGGTCCGCTTGAGCGCCGTGAACGTCGCCGGGTCGTTGTAGTCGCCGCTCACGTAGCGGAGCTGGGAAAGCAGGCGGCGGAGGGCCCGCTGGTTGTCGATCGGGCCGGCCTTGCGTATCGCGTCCGTGGCGCGTGCGCGGAGCTGCGCCAGGCTCCACGGTGAAGACGCGACGCCGACCAGCGGGACCTCGAGCGCACCCCGCTTCGCCATCGCATAGAGGGCCGGGAAGATCATCTTGTGGGCGAGGTCTCCCGTCACGCCGAACAGCACGAGCGCATCGGACGCCGCCGGGCGGGTGGAGGTGGTGGCCATGTCAACCGCCTCCCTGCTGCTTCTCCACGTGCCCGCCGAACTGCTTGCGCATGGCGGAGAGCACGCGGTCCGCGTAGTCGGCGTTGCCCCGGGACGTGAAGCGCCCGAACAGCGCCGAGCCGAGGATCGGGGCGGGCACGCCCTCGTCGATAGCGGCCGCGAGCGTCCAGCGTCCTTCCCCCGAATCCGACACGCGGCCGGCGAAGTCCTTCAGGTCGGGGTCGCCGAGCAGCGCGGCCGCGGTGAGATCCAGCAGCCAGCTCGCGATCACGCTGCCCCGACGCCAGAGTTCCGCGATCTCCGGCAGGTCCAGGTCATAGCGGTAATACTCCGGGTGGGCGAGCGGGGTCGTCTCGGCGTCCGTCTCGCGGGTCCGCGCGCCGGCGTTGGCGTTGTGCAGGATGTTCAGCCCCTCGGCATACGCGGCCATGAGGCCGTACTCGATGCCGTTGTGGACCATCTTGACGAAGTGCCCGGCTCCGTGCGGCCCACAGTGCAGGTAACCCGCTTCCGCCGTGCTGTCGCGCTTGGTTCGGCCTGGTGTGGGCGGGGCCGCGTCGCGGCCGGGGGCGAGGGTGGCGAAGATCGGGACCAGGTGCCGGACCGCGTCGGGTGCGCCGCCGATCATCAGACAGTAGCCACGCTCGAGGCCGAACACCCCGCCGCTCGTTCCGACATCGAGGTAGTGGATGCCACGCTGCTGCAATTCCGCGCCGCGCCGAATGTCGTCCCGATAGAACGAGTTGCCGCCATCGATGACGATGTCGCCGGCCGCGAGCAGCGGTGCCAGCAGCGCCAGCTCCTGATCCACCACGGCCGCCGGCACCATCAGCCACACGGCGCGCGGCGCGGCCAGCTTGGCGACCAGGTCCTCGAGCGAGGTCGCCCCGACGACGCCCGGGTGCAGCAGCTGCTGGACGGCCTCCGGGTGCGCGTCGTAGGCGACACATTGGTGCCCCCCTCGCGTCAGACGTCGCACCATGTTGGCGCCCATCCGCCCCAATCCGATCATGCCGAGCTGCATCACGAGCCTCCATGGCGCGACAGTCACGGAAAGGTGCACCCGTCACGGACTCCTGCCAATCATTATCTTCGCGCCGTGAAGACCCCCCGGGACCTCACCGCCCATCTCGCGCTCGTCGCGGCGCAGGTCTCCTTCGGCCTCTTTCCCGTCTTCGGCACCCTGATCTTCCGTCCCGGCGGCCTCACGCCGCTGGGCGTCGCCGTGTGGCGGCTGGGCGCCGGCGCGGCGCTGCTGCTGCTCCTCGCGCTCGCCGTGCACGGCCGGCGCGCCATCCCCGCCCGCTCCGACCTCGCCCGTTTCGTGGTGGTCGGGCTGCTCGGCGTCGGGCTCAATCAGGCCTTCTTCCTCGAGGGACTGGCGCGCTCGACGCCCATCAACGCGACCCTCGTCATGTGCCTGATCCCCGTCTTCACCTTCGGGATCGCCGCGGCGGTGCGGCAGGAGCCGTTCAGCGCGCGTCGCCTCGCCGGCGTGCTGATCGCGCTCGGGGGGCTGCTCCCCCTGTTGTTCGAACACGGCCTCCACCTGGGGCGCTACGGCCTGGGCAACCTGCTCATGACGGGCAACGCGCTGTGCTACTCCGCCTACCTCGTCGTGGCGAAGCCGCTGGCGCCGCGTTACCCACCCCTCGTCGTCATCGCCTGGGCGTACGTGCTGTCGCTGCCGCTCGTGCCGTACTTCGCGTGGGGCGAGCATCTCCTCCCGGCGACGGGCAACGCCGGCGCGTGGTGGGCGCTCGCCTATATCGTGGCGTTCCCGACGGTCATCGCCTACCTGCTCAACATGTTCGCGCTGGCGCGCGTGCGCGCCTCGACGACGGCGGTCTACGTCTACGCGCAGCCGTTGGTGGCGGTGTTCGCGAGCGGGTTGGTGTTCGGGGAAAGGCTCAGCGGCACCATGCTGCTCGCCGCGGCCGGGCTGTTCGTCGGGGTGTGGCTCGTGGCGAGGCCGCTCGCCGGATGGAAAGACGTGCCACGCCTGGCTCCTGCAGAGTGACGCTCACACGC
>DATGDE010000380.1:0-1914 GCA_035311125.1 Gemmatimonadales bacterium | reverse complement strand
GGCCGGCACGCATCTCCGGACGGGCGGTGCGCGTGCTGGTCAACATGCCGCTCGATTTCTCGATCAGCGGCCACAGCGGAGGGTGAGCGCCAGGCGCCCTCCGCGGAGCGGACGGGTCTAGGCCTCGTCCTTCTGGGCGTCGTCCTTCCGTCCCCTCAGCAGCCACAGCACGAGCAGCACGGCCCCGACGATCGCCGCCACCTTGAGTACGGTGAACAGCATGCCGAGAAGCGTGCCGACCAGCGGCAGGAAGAGGAACGTGAGGACCTTCCAGAGGGCGAAGCCGAGGATACCGGCGGCCGCGAGGGAAACGATGGGCTTGGCCATAGTGGCTCCCCTACGCGGCCGCCGGAGAAAAGGTGTCGGCTACGGCTTCCGTGCCCGCACGAAGGCCCCCATCACCCGCCCGCCGATCTCGCGGGCCAGCACCTCGGCGTCGAGCCCCGCGCCGGCCAGGAAGGTTCGCGCGTCCTCGAAGGCGTACACCCGGGTGGGGTCGATCGCAATGTCCGTGAAGCCGCTGGCGGCGAGCAGCGCCTTGAATTCCTCCTCTTCCAGAGCGCCCGCCACGCATCCCACCCACAGTTCCATGTTGCGACGGACTTCCTGGGGCAGGATCCCCCGCACCACGACATCGGAGACCGCGAAGCGGCCCCCGGGCTTGAGCACCCGGAACGCCTCGGAGAGAACACGGCCTTTGTCGGCGGCCAGGTTGATCACGCAGTTCGAGATGATCACGTCCACCGACGCATCCGGGAGCGGGATATGCTCGATGTCGCCCTTGAGAAACTCGACGTTGTCCACCCCCGCCTTGCGCTGGTTGTCCCGCGCCAGGGCCAGCATCTCGTCGGTCATGTCGAGGCCGTAGGCCTTGCCGCCTGGCGCCACGCGCCTGGCGGAGAGCAGGACGTCGATCCCGCCGCCCGAGCCCAGGTCGAGCACAACATCGCCCGGCTTCAGCTCGGCGAACGCGGTGGGGTTGCCGCACCCGAGCGAAGCGAGCACCGCGGTTTCCGGCAATCCAGCCGTCTCCGCCGGCCCGTAGATGTTCGACGTGACCGGGTCGCAGCTCTCACCAGCGGCGCCCGCGCCGCAGCAGCTGGAGCCGCTGCCGGCCAGGACGCGTAGCGCCGCCTGGCCGTACTTCTCTCGCACCGTCTGTTTGATCGACTCGCTCATGGCCATGCCTCGCGTATCAAGTAATGTTGATGTATAAGCCACAAAAAAACCTATGCGCAGCACGCAGTACGACAGCTCCCCGCGTGCTTGCCGGGCCGCACCGCGGCGGCGAAGCCGGCGATCTCGTCCAGCGCCTCGCGGTTCAGCGCGTAGTGCACCCAGCGCCCTTCCTTGCGGTCGCTGACGAACCCCGACTCCTTGAGGACGCGCAGGTGGAACGACAGACGCGACTGCTGCGCGCCCAGCACGTCCTGCAGCTCACAGACGCACCGCTCGCCGTGCGACAGCAGGCGCACGATCTCGAGCCGCGTCGGATCCGACAGGGCGTGGAACCAGCGTGCGGCACGGGTGCTGTCGGGGAGGGTCGCGGTCGTCATGGGTGGATAATACATCAACGAATGTTTATACGTCAAGGGGGACGGGGATCGCCCCCTCGTGCGCCAGCAGCCAGCGCTTGCGCTCCAGCCCGCCCCCGAACCCGGTGAGATCCCCGTCCGCGCCGATGACGCGGTGGCACGGAACGATGATGGGAATCGGATTCTGCCCGTTCGCCGCCCCCACGGCCCGTGCCGCCGCCGGTGCGCCGAGGCGGCGGGCGAGGCCCGCGTAGCTCTCCGTCGCACCGAAGGGGATCTGTCGGAGCGCCCGCCAGACCCGCTGCTGGAACGGCGTCCCGGCGGCAGCCAGCGGAAGATCGAAGACCGCGCGCCGGCGCGCGAAGTAGTCGTCGAGCTG
>DATGDE010000379.1:0-16572 GCA_035311125.1 Gemmatimonadales bacterium | reverse complement strand
CGAGCACCACATCACCCAGGTCGAGCCGGTCGCTCACCCAGGCGGCGTAGGTGACCGGGTGCACCACGTAGGCATCCATGAAGATCTGGCTGATCAGGCTCGAGTTCCAATAGCCCAGGTTCGTCTTCTGCGCCTCGGCGCCGAAGTTGAACCGGTGGAAGCGGTTCGCCTGCCAGTCCACCTGCACGAAGCCGCGGTAGCGGTCTTCACTGTTGAGTACGCTGGCCCGTCCGACGTCGTGGCCAGTGGTCGCCCAGCCGCTCGACAACCCGTAGGGATTGAGCCGGTACGGCTGCGCATTGTTCAGCTGCGTCTGATTCAAGAACGGCGTCCGCAGCCCGGTGTTGGTGCGGATATTGCGAATGATCTCGTCGGAGAGCGGGAACGGCATCGCCCCGATCCCGAAGAAGTCGAGCGACTTGAACTGCAGGCCCAGCGACGGATCGCGGCTGTCCGCCTCGCTGGCCGGATCCAGCCCGCCGGCAACGCCGCGATCCTGGCCGAGGCTCAGGTTCACGTTGACCGCCAGCTCGCGCTCGGCGCTCTTGAAGAACGAGTGCGTCATGTTGAGCACGTACAGCCGCTGCCAGTTGTGGAACCCGGTATAGAGGTTTGGATTGCCGATGTTTGCGCCCGGCGTGTTGCGGCCTTGCTGTCCGCGCGCGATTCCGGTGAGGGCGATGCTCGAGCCGCTGCCGTAGCTGTAGGACAGCTTGCCCTGCATCTGGATGTTGTCGGTCCAGTCGAACGGCGCCCGCCGCCCCTGGCAGTCCTGGCCGAAGTTCTTGGACGCGTCGCACGTCCCGCCGAACTGCACGAAGTTCGGGACAGCGACCACGTTGCCGTCGTTGTCAGTAACGGTGGTGTCGACGCCGCCCAGCACGTACGTCGGGATGTTGTTGAACCCCGTGCCGCGGAACTGTGAGGTCTGCCCCTGGACCACGGACGACGCAAAGAACCGCAGGTTGCTGATTCCCGGGATCGGACCGCCGAGCGAGCCCTCGAACCGGTTGAAGCCGACGCTGATCGAATTGCCGAACGGCTCGTCGGTCTGGTAGTTCAGGCTGCCCGCCAGGCTCTGACCGCCGGCCTTGGTCGTGTAGGAGATGATGCCCGACTGCGCATCCCCGAACTCCACCCCCAGCGCGCCCGTCGTCACCGACGCCTCTTCCACCGCATTGGTGCCGACCGTGATCGACTGGTTGCCGAAGTTCGTGCTGCGCACCGGCGCGCCGTCGATGTACACGTTCTGCTCGCCGGGCCGCCCGCCGCGGATCGAGACCCCGTTGCCCGACCCCGACTCCACCACCCCGGGCTGCAGCGAGATCACGTTGCGCACGTCGTCCACCGGCAGGCTGTTGATCGTCTGCCCCGACACGATGGACTTCGACGCCACCTGGTCCCGCGGCACGATCGGGTTGGCCGCCGCGGTCACCGTCAGCCCCGACACCTGAATCGCCGACGGGCTGAGCTTGATGTCCTGGGTGATGGTCTGGCCGCCGAACACCCGCACGTCGCGCACTTCCGTCGGCGCATAGCCGATGAACTGCGCGCGCAGCGTGTAGCTGCCGACCGGCACGTTGTTGATGAAGTAGTAGCCCTTCTCGTTCGTCACGGCACCGAACGACGTGCCGACGACGAAGACCTGCGCATTGGCGAGCGCCACGCCCGCCTGATCGGACACCGTGCCTTCGACCTTCCCTGTCGTCTGTTGCGCGGCGGCCGGGGCGACCGCGACGAACGTCGCGAGCGCGACCACTGCGCCCAGCGCGAGGAAGCGACCAAAGGCGCTTCGCACACGATGAGTCATGACACATCCTCCCATGGCGTAAAGAGGCTCGAACTACCGAACGGAAAAGCGCTGGGCGACACGTCACCTCCCTCTCGGTGAGTGCTTCCGAAAAACGACCACGCATGTCGGCCGACAGCCTGCACGACAGGATTCTGTCAGGGCCGTGTAATTGGCGCGCGGTGGCCCGCGCGGACCCCGCAAAAGTGGACCGCGGTGCGAGGGGCTGTCAAGGCGACCAGGACGAGGGTCTTGTCCCCGGAAGTGGACAGCGCCGAGCGACGCGTAGCGCGACCGGAGAGGTGCGGGTACGGCCGCGCCACACGTTTCATTCTCAATTCATGACTCCATCATGTCGCTGCGGACGGCGCCACACCGTTCACACGATCTGCAGCGTGTGCTGTGGGACGGCCGGAGTCACCTCCGGTCCCGCATCGCCCAGATGGACGTTGATCTCGCTGCGTACGCCGAACCGGCCGGGCAGGTAGATCCCGGGCTCCACCGAGAACCCGATCCCCGGCAGCAGCTCGCGGGTGTCCGCGGTTTCGAAGTTGTCCAGGTGGGGGCCGGAGCCGTGCAGGTCGCGGTCGATGGAGTGCCCCGTACGGTGCACGAACCATTCACCGTAGCCCGCCGCGGTGATCACGCCGCGCGCCGCGTCGTCGAGGTCGGCGCCGGTCACGGCCGCTCCCCCGGCAGCCGCCGCGCGCCAGCGCTCCACGAGACGGGCGACCGCGGCATCGCGCGCGTCCCGCACCACCTCCCACACCCGGGCGACTTCCGCGGGCGGCGCTCCCCCTGCGAACGCCATCCAGGTCTGGTCGGCGAACACCGCGTCGCGGCTCACGCCGGCCCAGAGATCCAGCAGCAGGACCTCGCCCGCGGCAAGCCGGCGGTCCGCGCCCGCGCGCGGCTCGTAGTGGGGGTTGGCGGCGTTGGGCCCGAACGCGGCGATCGGCGGGTGGTCGGTGACGAGCCCGGCTCGTTCGAACGCGTCGACCACCCGGCGCTGCAGTGCCGTCTCCCGCACCTCCACCCCGCGCGCCAGCTCCGCGCCCGCCCAGGCCAGGGCGTCGCGAGCGATGGTCCCGATCGCTTCCGCGGCCCGGCGGTGCCCGGCAAGCTCCGCGTCGGTCCAGCGCGCGGCGAACCGCGTGACGAGCGGCGCCGACGACACCACGCGCGCGCCCAGCGACTCGAGCAGCTGGACCACGCCGTGCGGCACGCGATCGAGGTAGGGCACGCCGTCCTGCGGCGACGTCTCGAGGGCGAGCGTCTTCCCTCGCACCAGCGGCTCGAGCTGCGCCCGCAGCTCGCGCCAGGCGGCATAGGGACGCACCTCGCCCGGAAACCCCTCGAACGGGGCGAGCTCGATCCTGTGCGCGACCGCGACCGGGCGGCCGGAGCGCGGCAGGAAAACGAAGAAGCGGCGCGTGGCCATGCCGTGCACGTCGAGAACGCGCGCGGCAATCGGATTGACCCCGCGGAAGTCGAACAGCAGCCAGGCGTCGGCCTCGAGCGCTGCGAGCGCGCGCGACAGGGCAGCGAAGTCGAATCCCGTCAACGGGGGCATCAGTGGTGCCTCGGATCGGGTGGAGCGGCGCGCCATTCGCAGCGGGCGCCGCCGCGGGCACGACAGGTCGTGTGCAGCATCACGCCCTCGAAGCCGGCGAGCAGGCGCAGCAGCTCGGCGAACGCCGCCGCATAGAGCCCGCACGCCGCTCCGCCGGGCGTGGCGCGAATCGCGAGGGTATCGGTCACCCGGACCACCGGCACGCGGGATTCGCGAGTCAGCTCCCCGCCGAGCACGGCGCGAGACACCCGCCCCGCAACGACGTAGCCCAGGCTGCGCGGGGCGAGGCCCGCCAGGAGCCGCATCCCGCTGAACGCGCGGCGCGCCGCCCGGCGCGCCGCCCGCCGACCCGCATCGGCGAACACCAGCTCCGCGTCCGGGCGCCGGCCCACGAGACGCAGCAGCGCCTCCACGTGGTCGCCCGACACCCGGGCGTCGCGGCGCACCAACGCCTCGTACTCGGCGAGCTGGGTCCGAACCGTCGCCGAGAGACCAAGACGCTTGACCAGGAGCTCGTCGGCAAATTCGCCCAGACCGTCTTCGACGGGAGTGTCGAGATTCTGGATGGCCTCGAGCACCGCGAGTGGCACGATGCTGTGGATCACGAAGCGCTAACCTAGCACCCCATTGCGCAGGCGGGGAGGCCGAGCGAGGCTTCTAACCGCCATGGCGACGCCCTCCTCCCCCTCTCCCGCCCCCAGCCTCCCCTCCCCCGAGGAGCGGCGGGTCAGTTTCGAGCGTGAAGCGCTGGTGCACCTCGACTCCCTGTACCGGGTGGCACTGCGCCTCACCGGGAACGCGGCCGACGCTGAAGACCTGGTCCAGGAAGCGATGCTGCGCGCCTACCGGTCGTGGGACCGGTTCACCCTCGGCACCAACGCCAAGGGGTGGCTGCTGACCATCCTGCGCCACCTCTTTATTAATGAATACCGCCGCAAGCGCCGGCACCCGGAGTCGGTGGATCTGGACACAATTGAGCCCTTTGCGTTGTTCGAGGATAGGCAGCAGCAGGACCCGCAACGCGCGTTCTTCGACCGCATCGTGGACGACGAGGTACTGCGCGCCGTCGACCAGCTGCCCGAGGCGTTCCGTGAGGCGGTGATGCTGTCCGACGTGGAGGGGCTGTCGTATGAAGAGATCGCGAAGGTGCTGGAGGTCCCCGTGGGAACGGTGAAGTCCCGGCTGTACCGCGGCCGGCGCATGCTGCAAGCCAAGCTCTACGATTACGCGGTGAGCATGGGGTACATCAAGGGCCGCTCGACATGAATTGTCGCGAGTGCGTCGACCACCTCTACGAGTATCTCGACCGCGAGCTGACGCCCGACCTTGAGCGTGAGATCCGCGATCATCTCTCGCACTGTCCGCCGTGTGTCGAGCAGTACGACTTCGAGGATCTGTTTCTGAAGTTCGTGAAGGCCCGGGGCAGCGCCGAGGGCGCACCCCCCGCGCTGCGCCGCCGCATCCTGGAAGAGCTGCTCGACGAGTGAGCTGGCTCACACCCGGGGGCGGCGTCGCTGCCCTCCTGGTCGGGGCGGCGGTCTGGCTCGGCCTCGGGTGGCGAGGCTTCATCCCCCTTCTCTTCTTCCTTCTTAGTGGCAGTCTCCTCACGCGCCTGGCCACCGGAGCCAACCCCAGCCGTTCCGCCCGTCAGGTGGTGGCCAATGGCGGGATCGCGGCCGTCGCGGCCCTCCTGGGTCGCTGGCCCGAGGCGGCTGGAGCCCTGGCCGCCGCAGCGGCGGATACCTGGGCCACCGAGATCGGCGCCTTTTCGCCTACGGCGCCGCGCCTCATCACCAGCGGTGTGCAGGTCCCGGCCGGACGCTCCGGCGGCATCACCGCGCTCGGCACGGCGGGTGGTATCACGGGAGCGCTGGCGATCGCCGTCCTCGCGACGCTGGTTGCCCCGGCGCTCGGCTGGCGCGGCGCAGCCGTCGTGACGGCGGCGGGCGTCGGCGGCATGCTCACCGACTCCCTGCTGGGAGCGACATTCCAAGTCAGGTACGCCTGCCCCGTGTGTGGGACGATCACCGAGCAGCCGGGCGGCGCGCGCTGTCACGAGCCGGGAGCGCAGGTGCGAGGCGTGCGATGGCTGAACAACGATGGGGTGAACGTCGCCGGGACCCTCGCCGGCGCCATGCTCGCCCGACTGGGCGTGGCCGCCCTGATCCCCGGCAGCTGAGCCCAGTCAATGAGGCCTGACTGGGACGTCGTCGTGGTGGGAGCGGGTCCGGCCGGCTCCGCGACCGCGCTGCTGGCCGCCCGCGCCGGGGCCCGCGTCCTGCTGCTCGATCGCGCACACTTCCCCCGCGACAAGCCCTGCTCGGAGTATCTGAGCCCCGCCGCGACCCCGCTGCTCTCCCGCCTGGACCCCGCGCTGGTGCCGGAGATCGAGCGAGCCGCGCCGGGCCGATTGTACGGCATGCGAATCGTCGCTCCGGATGGGACCGAGGCCATCGGCCGCTTCGCGGCGGCGCACCCCTACCGGAGCCCCGCTCCCTACGGATTCGCCCTGCCCCGCAGCAAGCTCGATGCACTGCTGGTGGCGGCCGCGGTGCGAGCGGGTGCGCAATTGGAGGAAGGCAGCGCGGTGGACGAGCTGCTCTACGACCGGGGGGCGGTGGGCGGCGTGGCGACCCGCCCTACTGTTGGCGCCGGCCGCCGCGTGCATCGGGCACGGGTCGTGGTCGGGGCGGACGGCCTGCGATCCGTCGTGGCCCGGCGCTTGGGGCTGCGCCGCGGCGTGGGCTGGGGCTGGCGCCCGGCGCGCCTCGCCTTCACCGCGCACTACAGCGGCGTCGGCGACGTAGGGGACGTCGGTGAGATGCATATCGGCCGACCAGGCTACGTGGGGATGGGGCCGATCGGCGATGGCATGACGACGGTGGCGGTCGTGCTGCCGGTCGCGGCGGCCCGATCGCGCGCGACGGCGTTGCGGGGTGGCCTCCTGGACGAGCTGGATCGTTTTCCCCGGCTGCGTGGTCGCTTCGCCGGGGCCCGACTGGAGCGGGAGGTGCTGGTGACGGGCCCGTTCGCCCAGTGGTCGCGCCATTCGGTCGCGCCGGGCGGCGGGGCGTTGCTGGTGGGCGACGCGGCCGAGTTCTTCGACCCGTTCACGGGGCAGGGTCTTTACAGCGCCTTGCGCGGTGCCGAGCTCGCGGCGAGTGCCCTCATCGCCGCGCTGGCGGAGGGCGGCCGGATGGCCGACCCGCTGTCCGCCGCGGCGCTCGCCCCCTACCGGGCAGCCCGGCGACGGGCGTTCCTGGGGAAGTGGCTGCTGGAGCGGCTGATCGGCGTCGGCGTGGGGTGGGAGGGATTGGCGCGTCGCGTCGTCGGAGGGCTGGCCCGCCGCCCCGGCCTCGCGGACCTGATCGTGGGAGCGACCGGCAACTTCGTGCCGGCCCGCGCGGTGCTCACGCCGGCGGTGCTGCTCGACCTGCTATGGTGATCCCGGCGGGGGGCGTCGAGGCGGCGCAATTCCGCCAACTGCTGGGAAGATTCGCCACCGGTGTATCGGTAGTGACCGCGCGGCGCGGCGACGGGCAGCCGGTCGGCATGACCGCCAGCTCGGTCGCGTCGGTGTCGCTCGAGCCGCCGCTGCTGCTGGTGGCGGTCGCCCACACGAACGACATGCACGATGCCCTGCTCGGCGCGGCGCACTTCGCCATCAACATCCTGGCTGAAGACCAGGAGACGCTGGCCCGACGCTTCGCCGAAGTGGAGACGAACCGCTTCGACGGCGTGGGGTTCCGGGAAGGTAGTCACGGGGTACCGTTGATCGATGGCGTGCTGGCGCACATCGAATGCACCAAACAGGCGGCGGTGCCGGGCGGCGATCATACGGTCTTCTTCGGGCTGGTGACGGGGGGCGAGGTGAGCGAGCGGCGACCGTTGCTGTACTATCGAGGGGGATATGGGAGTCTCTGAAGTGCGCCGTCAGCCGTCAGCGATCAGCCATCGGCAGTCGACGAGTCGCGTTTGCCTGCTGACGGCTGAGGGCTGACGGCTGCAAGCATGCGCACCGTCGACCGTATCGTGATCAAGGCCCCGCTCGAGCGCGTCTTCACCCTGGCGCGGGACGTGGAGCGGTGGCCCGAGCTGCTGCCACATTATCGCTGGGTGCGGATGCTGGAACGCCGGACCGACGGCGGGCGCGTGGAGATGGCCGCGTGGCGGCCGTTCGGGCCCGGACCGCTGCGCTACCCGGCGTGGTGGGTATCAGAGATGCGCGTGGACCCGGGCCGGGCGGCGATCCTCTACCGGCATGTGGCGGGGATAACGACCGGGATGGATGTGCGCTGGGAGTTCGCGGCAGCGGACGAAAGGGAGGGCGTAACGGTGGAGATCATTCACGAGTGGACGGGGCCGGGCTGGCCCCTCGTCGGTCGCCTGGCCGCGGACGGGATCATCGGGCCGGTGTTCGTGCACGGCATCGCGTCCCGCACGCTGGCCGGCATCCGGCGCCGCGCGGAGGCGGCATGACGGCGCGGCGGCGCGTCGTGATCACCGGGGTGGGCGCCGTCACGCCGATCGGGACGGCCGCCGACGGATTGTGGGACGGCCTCATGGCGCGGCGCTCGGCGGTGCGGACGTTGAGCCGTTTCGATCCCGCGCCATTCCGCAGCAAGATCGCGGCGGAGATTCCCGACTTTCGACCGCAGGATTTCCTCGATGCGAAGCGGGCGCGCCGTCTCGATCGCTTCTCGCAACTCGCCGTGACGTCCGCCCGGCTGGCGCTCGGCGACGCACGCCTGGAACCGTCCCGCGAGGACCCCGACCGGGTCGGCGCGATGATGGGCTCGGCCCTGGGGGGCGTGGCGTTCGCCGAATCGCAGGTCGGGAATTACCTCCGGGAGGGCCCGCGCGGCCTCGACGCGTCGCTCGCGCTGGCGGTGTTCCCCGGCGCCGCCAGCTGCAACATCGCGATCGAATTCGGGTTCACCGGGCCGAACGCCACCAACGCGATGAGCTGCGCCTCCGGGACGATCGCCGTGGGCGAAGGATTCCGCGCCGTCCGCGACGGCTACGCGGACGTCATGGTGGCTGGGGGCGCCGAGGCGCCCCTCGCCCCGCTCACGTTCGCCGCCTTCTCGAACATCCGGGCGATGAGCACCCGCAACGAGGATCCCGGGACCGCGTCCCGGCCGTTCGACGTCGGGCGTGACGGCTTCGTGATGGGCGAGGGCGCCGCCGTACTCGTACTCGAGGAGCGTGGGCGCGCGCTGGCCCGCGGCGCCCCGGTGTACGGCGAGATCGTGGGATACGGCTGCACCAACGACGCGCACCACATGACCGCCCCGCGGCCCGACGGCCGTCAGGCCGCGCGCGCCATGCGGCTCGCCCTCGCCGATGGCGATGTCAGCCCGGGGGAGATCGAATACGTCAACGCCCACGGCTCATCGACGCCCCTGAACGATTCCACCGAAACGCTCGCCATCAAGCAGGTCTTCGGCGCGCACGCCTACCGTCTCGCGATGAGCGGGACCAAGGGCTACTACGGACACGCGCTGGGGGCGAGCGGGGCGATCGAGACCGCGATCTGCGCCCTCTCGCTGGCCCGCGGCTGGCTGCCGCCCACCATCAACCTCACGCAACCCGACCCGGCCTGCGACCTGGACTGCCTGCCCCATGACGGCCGCGCCGCCCGACCCGGCGCGATCCTCACCAATTCGTTCGGGTTCGGCGGCATCAACGCGACGCTGGTGTTGCGGCGCGCCTGATCCCGCCTACATTTCGCGCCCTCGCACCCCCCACGCACGGAGGAGTCCTGGTGAGCGCATCGTTCCGACCGGTGTTCGCGGAGTTCCTTGGCACCGCGCTGTTCGTCTTCATCGGCGCCGGCAGCGTCGTCGCCAATGCCATGACGGCCGGCGGCGTCACGCCGCTGGGCATCGCCCTGGCCCACGGGGTCGGGATGGCGATTCTGATCAGCGCGCTCATGGGCATCTCCGGTGGGCATCTCAATCCCGCGGTGAGCCTCGGAGTGTTCGTGGCCGGCCGGATCGACGGCCGCACGCTCGGTCGTTACGTCCTGGCCCAGTTCCTCGGGGGGATCGCCGGCGCGGCCCTCCTGAAGGTGGTGTTCGCGAGCACGGCGATCCGGGCAGTGACGGCCGGCACCCCCCAGCTGTCGCTCAGCATCGGACTCGGCCAAGGCATCGCCATCGAGGCCGTGTTCACCTTCTTCCTCGTGTCCGCCGTGTTCGGCACCGCCGTCTCGAGCGAGGCACCGAAGATCGGCGGGTTCGGGATCGGGCTCGCCATCTTCGTGTCCGCCCTCGTCGTGGGCGGCCTCACCGGCGCCGCCCTCAACCCGGCGCGCGCCTTCGGGCCGGCGCTGATCGCGTGGTCGTGGCACGCGCAGGGCGTGTACTGGGTGGGGCCGTTTGCCGGGGGAGCGTTGGCGGGGTGGGTGTGGAGAGTGTTGCTGCTACCAAAGAAGTAGGGCGGGAGCCGCAAGGGGGGAAAGACGCAAGGATGCGCCTTTCCCCCTATGCCGGTTTCCTTACGATTTCGTCTTCGCCGAGCCCCTCCGCCACAACATCACCGTATACGCGAGCAGAATCACCGCCGCCACGATGTACGCGGCGACCATGTACCCGCCGGTCTCCGGGATCTGCTCAGGCGTCATTCGAGGCCTCACCGAGAGCATATCGCTGCATCACGAACCCGACATACAGCAGCGTGAACACCGCGAACGAAGACAACAGGGTGATCACCATCGCGGGCGGGGCCGACGGGGCGCTCGGCTTCAGCACGATCGGCATGGGGTGCAGCGTGCGGAAGAGGTAGACGCTCAGGTGAATGAAGGGGAGGAGCACGAGCCCGCAGATCCCCAGCACCGCCGAGTAGCGCGCCCGCAGGGCGGGATCGGTCACGGCGCCGCGCAGCACCAGATACCCGACGAACATGAAGAACATCATCAGGGTGAGCGTGAGCCGGGCGTCCCACGTCCACCACGTGCCCCAGATCGGCTTGGCCCACAGGGGGCCCGTGGTGAGCATCACGAGCGAGAACGCGGTGCCGACTTCGGCCGATGCGGCGGCGAAGCGGTCGTAGCGCGGGTCCTTGAGGAACAGGAAGAGGATACTGGCGAGACCCAGCAGTCCCATCGCGAGCATCGCCGACCACGACGAAGGCACGTGCACGTAGTAGATCTTCTGCGCCAGCCCCTGCAGCCGCTCCTCCGGCGTGAAGACGAGCGCGCGTACGTACACCCCGCCCAGCAGCAGCAGCGCGATCACCGTGACCCACCGACCCCGTTGCACCAACGTCATTCCGTCACCGTCGCCGGAAAGAGAAGCGTCGCGAGCGTCACAAACGTGACATCGTAGGCTGCGAGCAACCTAAGCCAACCCGATATCTCACTCAAGGGACGGCCGCCCAACAGCTTGACCGTTGCCTCGACGGCCGCGATCAAGGGCGGCAGCAGAAAGGGCAACAGCAGCACCGGGAGCATCAGCTCGGCGAACCGCGTGCGCACCACCATCGCACTGAACAGCGTCCCGACCGCGATGAACCCCACGGTGGCCAGGATCATCACGGCCACGAGCGGCGCCCACACCCGCCACACCGGTACGTTGAAGAACAGCGTGAACAACAGCAGGCCGGTGATCTGCACGACGGCTACGAAGGCGAGGTTGGCGACGAGCTTGCCCCAGAACAGGCTGGTGCGGCTGATGGGCGCGAGCAGCAGGCCGTCGAGCGCCTGATTCTCGAGCTCCGCGTTGAAGGCCCGGTTGAGCGTCAGCATGCCGGCGAAACTGAAGGTCACCCAGAGTATGCTCGGGGCCAGATCGATCGTGGCGACGGCGGTGGGGTCGCGGCCGTGCTCGAACACGACCAGCACGAGCGCGGTGAACACGAGCGCCGAAGTGATCGCCGTGCGCGAGCGGAACTCGAGATAGAGATCCTTGCGCGCCACCAGCCAGGCGTGCCGCACGAGATCAGCCACCGCCCACGGCCTCCCGGTAGGATGCGGCGAGCGATACCGCGTCGCGCCCCGCCCGCGGCCCGAACGCCACGAACCGGCCAGCCCGCATGAACGCGATGTCGCTCGCCAGCTCGGTGCCTTCCTCGACGTTGTGGGTGACGAGCACGGTGGCGCGCCCCGCGGCGGCGAGCTCGCCCAGCAGGCGGCGCAGCTCCTCCGCGGCCACGCGGTCGAGCCCCGTGAATGGCTCGTCGAGGAGCAGAACCGAGGGATCGTGAACTAACGCCCGGGCAATGGCCGCTCGTTGCGCCTGCCCGCGTGACAGCGTGCGCGCCTGCTGCTGCGCCTGGCCCCCCAGGCCGAGACGTCCGATCAGCTCGTCCGCCCGCGTGCGGCGCTCGGCTGCGGGCACGTCGTACAGCGAGGCCCAGAACAGGAGGTTCTCGACGACCGTCAGCGGTCCGTACAGCTGCGATTGGTGGCCGATCCAGCCGATGGCGCGCCGACCGCCCGCCAGCTGCACCGTGCCGTGCCGGGGGTGGATCAGGCCGGCGAGGACCTTGAGCAAGGTGGTCTTGCCGGCGCCGTTGGGCCCGAAGATCGCGAGGGTCTGACCGCGATCCAGCGTGAACGTGATGCCATCGAGAGCGCGCAGCGAGCCGTAGGCGTGCGAGACGTCACGCGCCGACAGCATCGATGCGGGCGGCGAGCTCGTTCAGGTCGAAGGGCTTCACGAGGTAGGCGCTGTGACCCAGGTCGAGCACGTGCATCAACGGCTCCATACTGACGTAGGCGGTGGTGACCACCACCGGGATGGTGGCGCGCTTCTGGCGAATCCGCTGCAGCAGCGCGATGCCGTCGGTGTCCGGCAGGCGGAGATCGAGCACCAGCACTTCGGGATTGAAGGTCTCGAGCTGCTGCATCGCCTCGACCCCGGTCCGCGCGAACGCCATCTCGTAGCGCGCGCTGAAAAACCGGGCGTACGAAGCCTGCAGGGCGGCTTCGTCCTCGATGAACAGCACTCTGCGCTTGGTACCGGCGGCGGCCATGACCTCGGCAATATACGCCTCGCGTGGGGGCCGTCCACGCGGAGAGCGTCAGTCGCGCCCGGACTCGAGCTCGAAGAGGTCGTCCAGGCTGGTCAACACCAGCAGCAGGCGCAGCTCCTCGTTCGCCCCGCGCAGGCACACCGTCTGCCGCCGGCCCGCCGCGTGGCGCTGGATCAGCATCAGCACCCCGAGCCCGGCGCTGTCGACGGCCCGGGTCGCGGTGAGGTCGATCACCAGCCGCCCGGAGCCCTGCGGCAGCTCCTCCAGGGACTGCGAGGCGGCGCGGCGAAAGCCGCCCCGGGTCTCGAGACCAAGCGCCTCGGGCGCGGCGACCACTTTTTCCAGCCGGTGTGCGGACATCATGGCACGACCACGACGCTCCTGCAGGGGGGACCGGATACGGGCGAGCCGGCGTGTGCCATCAGCCACTTCGATGCCAGCCCGCCGCTCCTTCGGCAAGCATCGCGCCCCCAAGCGCTTGCGGCCCCAGTACCGACCCCATGAAGCGGCGCGCAGGTCGCAGGACGCGTGGCCCGGCGCATGCTGCAAAGCGCTTGACCCGCCGGACCAGGCCGGCGATACCTTACCACTCCCATTTTCCGACAGTCCACGGCCCATGACCGATCGCATCGAGACCCTGCTCGACGAACAGCGCAGCTTCACGCCGCCCCCGGCCTTTCGTATCCAGGCGCACGTCCGGGACCCGGAGGTCTACGAAAAGGCCAAAGCCGATCGTGAGGGCTACTGGGCGGAATGGGCCAGGCAGCTCGACTGGATTCGTCCGTGGGACCGGGTGCTCGACTGGAAGCCGCCGCACGCCCAGTGGTTCGTGGGCGGCAAGCTCAACGCGTCGGTCAACTGCCTCGACCGCCACCTCCGGGCGGGCCGCGGAGATCGAACGGCGTTGATCTGGGAAGGCGAGCCCGGCGAGGTGCGACGCATCACCTACGCGGACCTGCTGGACCAGGTGGAGCGCTTCGCCAACGTCCTGAAGGAACTGGGCGTGACCCGCGGCGACCGGGTCGCGATCTACCTGCCGATGGTCCCCGAGGTCGCCGTCGCCATGCTTGCCTGCGCCCGCATCGGCGCGCCGCACACCGTCGTGTTCGGCGGCTTCTCCGCCGAATCGCTGCGCGACCGGATCAACGACGCCAGCGCCAAGGTGCTGGTCACCGCCGACGGCGGTTATCGCCGCGGCAGCCTCGTCCCCCTCAAGCAGAACGCCGACGAGGCGCTCAATGACACGCCCAGCATCCGGCACGTGGTGGTGCTCAAGCGCACCGGCCAACCGATCACGATGAAGTCAGGCCGGGATCAATGGTGGGAGGACCTGATCGGCCAGGCCGCCGCCCACTGCGAGCCGGAAGCGATGGACGCCGAGGACCCGCTGTATATCCTGTACACGTCGGGCACGACGGGGAAACCGAAGGGCATCCTTCATACCACGGGCGGCTACCTCACGCACGTCTACGCGACGACGAAGTGGGTGTTCGACCTCAAGGACTCCGACGTCTTCTGGTGCACCGCCGACGTGGGCTGGGTGACCGGCCACTCCTACGTGGTATACGGGCCACTGGCGCTCGGTGTCACCGAAGTGATGTACGAGGGCGCCCCGGACCATCCCGCCAAGGACCGTTTCTGGTCGATCTGCGAGCAGCACGGCGTCACCGTGTTCTACACGGCGCCCACGGCGATCCGGGCGTTCATGAAGTGGGGCACCGATCTCCCCGCCAAGCACGACCTCTCCCGCCTGCGCCTGCTCGGCACCGTCGGTGAGCCGATCAACCCGGAGGCCTGGGTCTGGTACCACCAGCATATCGGCGGCGGACGCTGCCCGATCGTGGATACCTGGTGGCAGACCGAGACGGGCGGGATCATGATCACCCCGCTCCCCGGCTGGACCACCTGCAAGCCGGGATCGGCGACGGTCCCGTTTCCCGGCATCGACGCCCAACTGCTGGACGGCGAAGGCAAGCCGGTGACGGTGGGCGGCGGCTACCTGGCCATCACGAGCCCCTGGCCGGGCATGCTGCGCACTATCTGGGGAGACGATGAACGCTACCGCCAGGTGTACTGGAGCCGCTGGCCCGGGATGTATTTCCCGGGTGACGGCGCCAAGCGCGACGAGCAGGGCTACTACTGGATCCTCGGGCGCGTGGACGACGTGCTGAACGTCGCCGGCCATCGCATCGGGACGATGGAGGTGGAGAGCGCCCTGGTGGATCACCCCGCTGTCGCCGAGGCCGCGGTGGTTGGCCGGAGCCACGACCTCAAGGGACAGGCGCTGGCCGCCTTCGTGACCCTGAAGGAAGGCCACACGCCGAGCGAGCTGCTGCGCGAGGAGTTGAAGGCGCACGTGGCGAAGAAGATCGGAGCCCTGGCCCGGCCGGACGACATCCTGTTCAGCGCCGACCTGCCCAAGACCCGCAGCGGCAAGATCATGCGGCGCCTGCTCAAGGACATCGCGGAGGGACGCGCGCTCGGCGACACCACTACGCTGGCCGACCCGTCGGTGGTGGCGCGACTCAAGGATCAGTACGAGGCGAATGAGAGCTGAGCGCTCCCTGCTCCTTCCGTAGTGCCGCGGGCACCGCGATGAGGGTGATCAGGGTCATCACCACCGCGCTGGTCATGCACCAGCGACAGACCGCGTGCAGGACGAACAGCTCGACGTAGGTCAGATAGAGCGTGAAGAGCCACCCGCCGGCTGCGAGGACCGCCACGACCCGGGTGGGCCAGCGACGGTGCACGAATGCGGGCTGCAGGCCGGTCAGCGCCACCGCCAGGATCAGCGCGTATCCTAGCACCCCGAAGAACGCCACGGGCACGCCCAGCAGGACGCCGTACGGGCTCGTCTGCACGTACTCGCAGCTCCCCGTGCCGCACTGCAGCCGTCCGATGTAGCCCATCTTGTACAGCCACAGGTACAGCGCGATGCCGAATCCGACCAGCGCGAGGAGCGCGATCAGCTGACGGTGACGCACCTAGCGGCGTGACTTGGTGAGGCTGTCGACCAGCGCCAGGAAGTCGTCGGAGGTTGGGCCGCGCCGGAATTCGTGCAGCCGTCCGTTGACGAAGAACGTCGGCGTGCCCTGGACGCTGCGCGCGAGACCCTCCTGGCGGCTCGCCTCAATGCGCCCGGCGTAGCGTTTGGCGTCCACGCAGGCGCGATACCCGTTCATGTCGAGGCCGATGTCGCGCATCCGCTGCTCGAACAGGCCGCTGGGGTCGCCGCCTCGCTGGGCCCAGTCGGCGTGCCGCTGGAACAGCGCATCCATGGCCTCCCAGGCCTTCCCCTGCTCGCTCGCGCAAGCGACCGTCAGCGCGGCCATCCGTCCCCAGCGATGCAGCGGAAGGGGAAAGTCGCGGAACCGCCAGCGGACGCGCCCGGTTTCGATCAGCTGCCGGCGCACATCGGGAAACTGCACGGCGCCGAACTGGGCACAGAAGGGACACTCGTAATCCGCATACTCGACGACCTCCACCGGCGCGCTGTCGCTGCCGAGGACGTAGCCGCGAAACGCGCTGTCCGCCGCCGTGATGGCCACGGCCGGTGCATCGGTCGCGTCGGGCGCGCTCGCAGAGGACGGCCGGGAGGCCTGCCAGATGAGCACGGCGGCCACCACCGCCACCGCGCCGAGCAGCAGGTAGAAGCGCTTCATCCGTCGTTGTCCCTCCGCCAGGGTTGGTCGTCGTCCGGCTCGTCGAAGCCCATCTCGCCGAGACGCCGCTCGGCTTCCTCCACGATGCGCCGGCTCTCCGCGATTTCCGGGGTGTCGTAGGTCGCCCGGACCTCGTAATGGAACAGCTCGCTGCGGGCGTTGCCGAGCAGGCGCTGCAGCTCGGGTGCGGCCTCGAGGAGGTGGCCGCCCCGATCGAGCTCCTGGATGCGGGCGGCGATGGCGCGCAGCAACGCCACGAGGCTGCGGGCGCGCTCCGGGCCGTACGTCTGGTCGTCCATGCTCACCTCGGAGTATACCACGGCGGTTTGCCTGGAAAGGAGGCCCCCATTAGATTGCGCCCCCGACAGCTGCCCATTCCGAAAGGAGCGCCCCCGAATGGCCAAAAAACAACGTGAGCCCCGAAAGACGGCGACCCCCACCACGTTCGATCAGGCTCGTGACGAGTTGTTCTCCCACATCCTCCGCTGCGGCGTGCTAGAAGCCGCGCCCGAGCACCAGAAGGAGTGGTTCGACGATACGATGCTGTACCTCGCCGACCGCTACGCCGA
>DATGDE010000378.1:0-6401 GCA_035311125.1 Gemmatimonadales bacterium | reverse complement strand
ATGGGTCGACTCTGGCCGCGTGGTAGTCGATAGCACGGCCAGTCCCTTTCTCGAGCGGAGAGTTCGGCGTGCCGTCGATCGAGGCCTCAGGGAACGGGGCTTCCTCCTTGCGGGCGCGGAGGGGCATCCCGATATCCTGGTCACCGCGTTCATCGTGGGCCCGACGGCGCCCGGCAGAAGGGTGCGCTATTGGACCGGCGCGCCGTGCGGTCCGGTGGTTTCGGTTCGCATCACGTTCGGATACCCATACGGCTACGGCCTCAGACATCCCCGCTGGCCGTGGCGCAGTCCCTACTTTCGCGAGCCGTGGGGATACGCTTGTGCCTATCGCGTCGGGTTCGGATACCTCTGGCTCCCCGTGTACGAGGAGCCGGGACGACGTCTGCCGGGCACGCTCGTGATCGACGTCCTCGATCCCACGACGCGAGAGCCGATCTGGCGTGGTTCGGCGGAAGGCGCAGTGTGGCTGGACGGTGGAGATGCGCCCGCACAGGAAGAGCTCGACGGCATCGTCGCGACCATCCTGCGTGAGTTTCCGCCCGGTTCCCGGCGCTGATCATGGCCTCCACGGACCGGTCTGCGGACCGCCGCCCCTCTTCGACGCCGCCGGAAAGACGTCCGGCGGCCATCGTGCGGCGCATCGTGCCCTGGCTGCTCGTGCTCGTGACCCTGACGATGGTCGTGCGCTTGATGACTCCCCGCGACCAGCGCGCCGACCTCTCCTACTCCGACTTGGTCCGCGAGCTGGAGCGTGACAACATTGCCGCAGCGGAGATCGTCACCGCGGATCAGCAGCTGGTGGGCGAGCTGAAGGCCCCGATCCAGGTCGAATCCAAGGAAGTCCGGCAATTCCGCACCACCCTGCCGTTCGTCGATCCCGCGCCACTGGTTGCCCGGTTGGAGGCGCGCGGCGTTCCCATGCGGGCTGCCAAGACCACGTCGTCGTTCGTCAACATCCTGGTCGGCATGTTACCCTGGTTGTTGCTCCTGGGATTCTGGTTTCTGATGTTGCGTCAGATGCGTGGCGGTGCGGAGCGGGCGCTTTCCTTCGGCCAGGTGGGAACACGGACGGTGGCCGGAGAGCAGCCGCAGGTCACGTTCGCAGACGTCGCCGGCGCCGACGAGGCCAAGGCCGAGCTCCGCGAGGTCATCGAGTTTCTCAAGGACCCCGCACGGTTCCGCCGTGTCGGCGGGCATCTGCCCAAGGGGGTGCTGCTCGTCGGTCCGCCCGGGACGGGGAAAACGCTCCTGGCACGGGCCGTAGCCGGCGAAGCGGGGGTGCCGTTCTTTTCGATTTCAGGCGCCGACTTCGTCGAGCTGTTCGTCGGGGTGGGAGCGTCCCGCGTGCGCAGTCTGTTTCAGCAGGGGAAGGCGCGCGCGCCCTCGATCATCTTCATCGACGAGCTGGACGCGGTCGGGCGGCAGCGCAGCGTCGGCCTCACCACGGCCCATGAAGAGCGGGAGCAGACGCTGAATCAGCTGCTCGTGGAACTGGACGGCTTCCAGCCCACCGAGGGCGTCGTCGTGTTGTCGGCCACCAACCGGCCGGACGTGCTCGATCCCGCGCTGCTGCGGCCCGGACGGTTTGACCGGCAGATCGTGGTGGAGCTTCCCGACGTCCGGGCGCGGGAGCAGATCCTCGCCGTGCACGTGCGGTCGATCCGGCTCGCGCCGGACGTGGATCTGACGGTCATCGCCCGCGCCACCCCCGGCCTGTCCGGAGCCGACCTGGCGAACCTGGTCAACGAGGCCGCGCTGTTTGCGGCGCGCCGCAACAAGGAGAACGCGGACCGCCGGGATTTCGAGGACGCCAAGGACAAGGTCATGCTCGGAATCGAGCGCCGCAGCCTGGTGCTGTCCCCGGACGAGCGCCGCCTCACCGCCTACCACGAGGCCGGCCATGCGCTGGTGAACGTCCTGATCCCCGGTCTCGATCCAGTGCAGAAGGTCACGATCGTTCCGCGAGGCCGGGCGCTCGGCGTCACCTTCGCGCTGCCGGAGGAGGACCGCCATAGCCATCCGCGATCCTATCTGCTCGGCCGGCTGGCCGCGGCATACGGCGGCCGGATCGCCGAAGAGATCGTGTTCGGGCCGGATCAGGTCTCGACCGGCGCCGCCAACGACCTGCGGCAGGCGACCGACCTGGCGCAGCGTATGGTGACCGAGTTCGGCATGAGCGAGGCGATCGGACCGATCGCCGTGGGTGGGGAAGCCGAGGTGACGCTTTGGGGTCGCGAGGTGATGCCGCGGCGCGCGGTCTCCCCGCACATGGCGGATCTCGTGGACGAGGAGGTGCGCCGCCTGGTGAACGAGGCCGCGGTGCGAGCGCGCAGCCTGATCTCGCGACACCGGCCGGCGCTGGACGCGCTGGCGGCCGCGCTGCTCGAGCGCGAAACCCTGGACCGCGCCGAGGTCGAGCGAATCATCTCCGATGCCTCCGGACCTCCGCCGTCGCCGGAACCTGCGGCGCTGGACGATGCGGATTCCCGCGCAGCGGTCACGTCGCCGCGTTGACCGGCGCGGTGCCTTCCTCCGCTATCGCGCCGGTGAGAGCGTGCCAGTGCCCGATCCCGTCCACGATGTCGCGTGCGGTCTCGGCGAACCAGAACAGATCGCGATCCTCCCGCTCGATCACGCCTTCGTCCAACAGGAAGTCGACGTCGAACGCTCGGCGCCAGAACTGCTCGCCCACCAGCACGATGGGAAACGGCCGGACCTTCCGCGTCTGCACGAGGGCGAGGGCCTCGAACACCTCGTCGAGCGTGCCGTACCCTCCCGGAAAGGCCACCAGCGCCCGGGCGCGCAGCAGGAAGTGGAGCTTGCGCAGCGCGAAGTAGTGGAAGCGGAAGCACAATTCGGGGCTGATGTACGGATTGGGGAACTGCGGATGCGGCAGCGTGATGTTCAGCCCGATGGACTTGGCGCCGGCGTCGAAGGCGCCCCGGTTGGCCGCTTCCATGATCCCCGGGCCGCCGCCGGTCATGATGATGGCGCGCAGTCCCCCGCCGGAGCCGGTGCCGACTTGGCGGCCGAACTCCCGCGCCACCTCGTAGTAAGAGCTGTTGGCCAGGACCCGCTCCGCTACCGCGAGCCGGCGGGCCAGGTCGCGATCGCCGGGGCTGCCGGTCAGGGCCTCGCGCAGCGTCGCCACCTCCCGACGCGCGGCCCCGGGCTCGAGGATTCGCGTGCTGCCCACGACGACGATGGTGTCGTGAATGCCGTGCTCTTCCAGCAGCAGCTCCGGCTTGAGATAATCGACCTGCAGTCGCAGGCCGCGCGTCTCGTCCCGGTTGAGGAAGTCGACGTCCTGATCGCCCTGGCGGTAGCCGGGGCTCTCGAGGATCGCCTGCAAGCGCCGCGGCGCGTCGGGATCGTCTGCGGCGGGCTTCGGCTGGTGCCAGGGCAGCGGCACCTGGCGCCGATGGGGATGCGCGGGGGGTGGAATCCGCGCTTGCCGAGGTGCCGGGTCGGCCGCGGGCGGCCGTTGCTTTCGCGTCATGACAGCTCCAGTCTAGGTTATCGCGGTCTCTCCTCTTCCAGCTGCTGGAACAGGGGGCCCAATCGCGTGTTGGCATATCGCAAAGAGTCGCGGAACAGCAGCGCGAAGAGTGCCAGCGCCACCATGAGCGCCGCGGCCGTCACCCAGTGGTGGGGGCGCAGCGAGCGCCAGCGAGGCGCGACGATTATCAAACCCAGAACCGCGGTGATCACGACGACTGCATCGAAACTGGCGCGCTGCCAGTACTGGTCGTTCAAGTGCAGCCACATCCCGAACTCGTCGAACGTGAGTGCCAGCCCCACGCCATAGAGGATGGCGAGCAGCAGCTGCGGAGGTTTCGTGGAATGACGAAACAGAAGGTACGCGCCGACCCCCGCAAGTAGGAAGATGCCGTAATTGAGGTGATGGATGTGCGTGCCGCCGACGTGCAGGAACAAGTCGGGGAGTCTGCGAGACATGATGAGATAGACGAGGATCCGCGACGTGGCAAAGGTGAACAGGAAAGCGACGAGCACGCCGCGCGCCAGTCGCCGCGTCGCCGACCCGGCCCCTGCCATCTCGTCGTCAGCCACAGCGTCGTGTCCCGGAGGCATTGAGCACGTATAGCACTCGCGCGATGACGGAATTATGAAGGAGGAGCGACGATGCTCGGAACGTTGACCGACGGACAGATCGACCGGCTGCTGCGATCGGAGAGCGTGGGGCGTCTCGGCTGCCACGCGCGCGGCCGCACCTACGTCGTGCCGGTCACCTACGTGTACGACGGCGCCGCGATCTACGGGCACACCGGGGACGGCATGAAGGTCGCCATGATGCGCGAGAACCCCGAGGTCTGCTTCGAGATCGACCACATGGAGTCGCTGGCCAACTGGCAGAGCGCGATCGTCTGGGGGCGCTTCGAGGAGCTGCGCGGCACGGCCGCGGCCCATGCGATGGGCCTGCTGATGGATCGCCTGTTGCCCCTGGTCACCAGCGAGACGGCCGTCCCTTCCCATGGCCTCGACCCCTCCGCCGTGCACCGCGCCGATGCGACCGGACGGCCCGCGGTGGTGTATCGCATCGTGATCGGCGAGCGGACCGGACGATTCGAGAAGCGTTGACGTGAGCGCCGCCGCCCGCTGGCGCTCGGAGATCGTTCCGGCGCTGAACCTGCTCCTGTTCGGCCTGGCGTTGTGGGCGCTGGACCGTCTGCTGCACGACTACCCGCTGCGCGACATTCTGACCGCACTGCACGCGATTCCGTTTTCCCTCGTCCTGCTCGCGGCGCTGATCAGCGCGCTCGGCTACCTGGCGCTCATCGGCTACGACTGGATCGCCTTCCGGTTCCTCGGCCTCGATCTCCCGCTGCACCGGATGCTGATTCCCTCGTTCGTGAGCTTCGCGGTCAGCAACAACGCGCCGGCGTCCATGGTGACCGCCGGCGGCGTCCGCTACCGCATGTACCGCACGCTCGGTCTGACGGCGACCGGAGCGGTGTCCGTCGCGGGCTTCAACGTCGTGACCTACGCCATCGGTCTGGCCGGACTCGCGGGGCTGGCGCTGCTGCTCGACCCCACGGGAGCGGGCGCGCATACCTTCGCGCTGCCCGGTCGCGTCGTCGGCGTGCTGTTACTCGCCGGCGTCGCCGGGTACCTGGTCCTGGCGCGCCTGGGGCGTGAGTCCGTTCGCATCCTGGGCCGGCCCGTGCAACTCCCCAATTTGCGCGTCGCGCTCACCCAGCTCGGGATCTCGGCCGCGGACTGGATTCTCTCCTCGACGCCCCTGTTCATCCTGATCTCCGGCGTCACCCCGATTCCCTACTTCCCCTTCCTCACCGCGTTTCTGGTCGCCGCGTTCGCGACGCTCTTCCTCCCGGTCCCCGGGGGGGTCGGCGTGTTCGAGGCGGTCGTGCTGCTGCTGCGACCGAGCGGCGCGCGCGTCCCCGACACCCTGGCCGCGCTGCTGGTCTATCGGGTCGTCTACTATCTGCTGCCGCTGGTCGTGGCGGGTGGCCTCCTGGCCGCGCGGGCCCTAAAGCGGATCCGCCGGTCGGACCACCCGCTGCAGGAGCTGATGCACGCCGTGTCCTCGTGGATGCCGCGCACCCTCGCGTTCACGACTTTTCTCGCCGGCGTCGTCCTGCTCGTCACCGGCGCCATACCGGCGGACGACCGCCGCCTCGCCTGGTTGGGCCGGCTGCTGCCGCTCACCGTGATCGAGGCATCGCATTTCCTGAGCAGCATCGTGGGGGCCGTCCTCGTGCTGTCGGCCTGGGGCCTGGAGCGCCGCTCCCACGTCGCCTATCACCTCGTGCGGATCCTCTTCGGCCTCGGCATTCTCCTCACGCTGCTGCGCTCCTACGACCTGCGATTGGCGGCGTTTCTCGCGATCACCCTCATCATCCTGGTTGTGATGGGGCGCGAATTCCCGCGGCCCGAGTCGCTGGCACACGAGGCGATGGGCCCCCGGTGGGTGTTCGCCGCCAGCGCGGTGTTCCTGGTCGAGGCATGGATCGGCGTGCTGCTGTATCGCCACGTCGAGTTCTCCGGCGAGGTCTGGTGGCGCTTCGCCCTGTTCGGCCAGGGGTCACGGGCACTGCGCGCCGCGGTCGGCGCCTCCATCGTCATGTTGCTGTTCGCCCTCGAGCGGCTGATTTCCGGAACCGCTCCGACGCAGCCGGGGGCGCCACCCTGACATGGCGAAGACCAGCGCAGGAGTGTTGGTGTACCGGCAGGGCGCCGGCGGGCTCGAGGTGCTCCTCGTCCACCCCGGGGGTCCATTCTGGGCCAACCGGGACCTCGGCGCCTGGTCGATCCCCAAGGGAGAAGCGGACGTGGCGGAGCCGTTGCTGGATGCGGCCCGGCGCGAGCTCCGAGAGGAGACCGGCTGCACCGTAGCCGGTGATTTCACGGCGCTCAGTCCG
>DATGDE010000377.1:0-10179 GCA_035311125.1 Gemmatimonadales bacterium | reverse complement strand
GAGGGGGTGCGGCAGGCCGTGGGGCGTCAGTACCCGGCCACGTTCGTGACCGCCGATGTGGACGCCCTGTTGGACCGGGTCGAGGCGGTCGTCATCGCGGCGCCGGCGAAGACACACGCCGAGTTGGCGCAGCGGGCCATTGCCGCGGGCAAGCCGTGCCTGGTGGAAAAGCCGTTCGCGCTGCGGGTGGCCGATGCCGTGGCTGTGGCCGATGCGGCAGCCGCCCGGAAGGTCCCCGTGCTCGTCGGGCACCTGCTCGTGTTTCACCCCGCGGTCGACGCGTTGGGGCACCTGATCGCGCGGGGGGACCTGGGACGGGTGCTCTACATGTACGGGTTGCGGGTGAATCTGGGGCAGGTGCGGGCCGACGAGAACGCTCTCTGGAGTTTCGGGCCGCACGACGTCTCCGTGGCCCTGCATTTGCTAGGGGAGGCGCCGATCCGGGTCACCGCGCAGGGGTCCTGCTATCTGCAGCCGGGCGTGGAGGATGTGGTGTTTCTCCACATGGAGTTCGCCAGCGGCACCGTGGCGCACGTCCAACTGTCGTGGCTCGACCCGCACAAGGAACGCAAGCTCACCGTGGTGGGTGACCGCAAGATGGTGGTCTTCGACGACATGGAGGCGCGAGAGAAGCTGCGCATCTACGACAAAGGCGTGACGCGCCCTCCCGACTACGCCTCCTGGGGCGAGAGCCTCGCCATTCGCGAGGGTGACATCTTCATTCCCAAGATTCCCAACGTGGAGCCGCTCGGCGCCGAGCTCGCGCACTTCGTGCGGGTGGCGCGTGGAGCGGAGGCTCCCCGCGCGAGCGCTGCGGACGGCGTACGCGTGATCCGTGTGTTGGAAGCTGCAACGCGCTCGCTCGCGGGCGGAGGAACCCCGATCACCATATGACACCTGTTTCGCAAGCACCCCGGGAGGCGCTCCTGGCCAAAGCCAAGGACCGCTCCGCCCTGTTCGGCATCGTGGGCCTGGGCTACGTCGGTCTGCCGCTGGCGATGGAACTGGTACGCGCCGGCTACCGTGTGCTCGGCTTCGACATCAGCCAGCGCGTGGTGGACAACCTGAACGCGGGGCGCTCCCACGTGCAGGACGTGCCGTCCACTGAGATCGCCGCCGCCGTGAAGGACAAGAAGTTCTCGGCGACGACCGACCTGTCGCGTCTGGCCGAGCCGGACGCGATCTCGATCGCGGTGCCGACGCCGCTCTCCAAGACCAAGGACCCCGACGTCAGTTACGTCATCGCGGCGACCGATTCCATCAAGAAAACGCTGCGCCGCGGCCAGCTCGTGATCCTCGAGTCCACGACCTATCCCGGGACGACGCGGGAGCTGATGCTCCCGGCGCTGGAAAGCACCGGCCTCAAGGTGGGCGAGGACTTCTTCCTCGCCTTCTCGCCCGAGCGGGTGGATCCCGGCAATCCCAAGTACGGGACCCGCAACACGCCGAAGGTGGTGGGCGGCATCACGCCGAACTGCCTCGAGGTGACGATGGCCTTGTACCAGCCGTCCATCGAGCGCCTGGTGCCGGTGTCGTCGACCGAAGCGGCGGAGCTCGTCAAGATTCTCGAGAATACGTTCCGCAGCGTGAACATCGGGCTCGTCAACGAGATGGCCATCGTGTGCGACAAGCTGGGCGTCGACGTGTGGGAGGTGATCGACGCCGCGGCCACCAAGCCCTTCGGATTCATGAAATTCACGCCGGGTCCGGGCGTGGGTGGGCACTGCATCCCGCTGGATCCGCATTATCTCGCGTGGAAGATGCGGACGTTGAACTACCGCACGCGGTTCATCGAGCTCGCGGGCGAGATCAACGCCGAGATGCCCGAGTACTGGGTCGCGCGGGTCGCGGACCGTCTCAACGACCAGGGCAAGGCCGTGCGCCGCAGCAAGGTGCTCGTCGTGGGCGTCGCCTACAAGAAGGATATCGACGACATCCGCGAGAGCCCCGCGCTGGACGTGATCCGGCTGCTCGAGCAGCGGGGCGCCGTGGTGTCCTATCACGATCCGCACGTGGCGCGACTGCACGAGGACGGCGTGGACCTCACGTCCGTGCCGTTCACCGCCGACACGCTGCGCGCGGCCGATTGCGTCGTGATCGTCACCGATCACTCGTCCATCGACTACGGACTGATCGCCCGTGAGGCGAAGCTCGTGGTCGATACACGGCACGCCCTGCCCACCGACTCCCGGAGGACGCCGTGAAGCTCTGCGTAGTGGGAACCGGCTATGTAGGACTCGTCGTCGGCGCGTGTTTCGCCGAGACGGGGAACGACGTCCAGTGTGCGGACGTCGACGCGAAGAAGATCGACGGCCTGAAGGACAACCGCCTGCCGATCTACGAGCCCGGGCTCGAGCCGCTCGTCGTCCGCAATCAGCGTGACGGCCGGCTGCGGTTCACGACCGATGTCGCGGCGGCGATCGAGGCGTCCGACGTCGTGTTCATCGCCGTCGGCACCCCGCCCGACGAGGACGGCTCGGCGGACCTCCAGCACGTCCTGGCTGTGGCGCGGACCATCGGGCAGCACATGAACCGGCCGAAGGTCGTCGCCACCAAGAGTACCGTCCCGGTCGGCACGGCGGAGCTGGTGCGAGCGGAGATCGCGAAACACACCAGGACGGCATTCCACGTCTGCTCCAACCCTGAGTTCCTGAAGGAAGGCGCAGCCGTCGACGACTTCATGAAGCCGGACCGCGTGATCGTGGGCGTGGATCACCCGGAGTCGCGCCGCGTGTTCGAGGAGCTGTACGGCCCCTTCGTACGCACCGGCAACCCGCTCATCTTCATGGACATCCCGTCGGCGGAAATGACCAAGTACGCGGCCAACGCCATGCTGGCCACCCGGATCACGTTCATGAACCAGGTGGCGCAGCTGTGCGAGGCTGTGGGGGCCGATGTGCAGCTGGTCCGCAAGGGCATCGGCTCGGATCATCGGATCGGGTCGGCGTTCCTGTTCCCGGGCCCGGGGTATGGCGGCTCGTGCTTTCCCAAGGACGTCAAGGCGCTGGTGAAGACGGCCGACGGGAAGGGGGTTTCGCTCGGCGTCCTCAAGGCGGTCGAGGACGGCAACGAGCGGCAGAAGCACGTGCTGTACGAGAAGCTGGCGCGGCACTTCGACGGTACGCTCAAGGGCCGCACGATCGGGGTCTGGGGTCTCGCCTTCAAGGCCGAGACCGACGACGTGCGCGAGAGCCCGGCCCTGGTGCTGGTCGAAGCCCTGCTCGGCGCGGGCGCCACGGTGCAGGCCCACGACCCGGCCGCCATCGAGACCGCGCGCCACGTGCTCGGCGATCGCGTCAAGTACGTCGCCCACGCCTACGATGCGGTCGCCGGGGCCGAGGCGCTGGCGATCGTCACCGAGTGGCGCGAGTACCGCAACCCGGACTTCGACCGCCTCAAGCAGGCGCTCAAGCGGCCCCTCATCGTTGATGGGCGTAACCTGTACGAGCCCGCGCGCCTCATCGAGCTCGGGTTCACCTACGACTGCATCGGCCGGCCGCTGGCATGCGCATCCTCGTAACCGGAGCAGCCGGGTTCCTCGGCTCGCACCTGTGTGACCGCCTGCTCGCCGACGGGCATCGCGTCATCGGGATGGACAACTACATCACCGGAACGCCGGCGAACCTGGCGCACCTGGAGCACCGTCCCGCCTTCCAGTTCGTGCGCAACGACGTGTCCACGTTCATCGAAGTGGACGGTCCGCTCGACGGCGTGATGCACTTCGCCAGTCCGGCGAGCCCGGTGGATTACCTCGAGCTGCCGATCCAGACGTTGAAGGTGGGGTCGCTGGGGACGCACAAGGCCCTCGGGCTGGCGCGCGCGAAGGGCTCGCGGTTCCTGCTCGCCTCGACATCCGAGGTGTACGGCGATCCGCTGGTGCACCCGCAGCCGGAGAGCTACTGGGGCAACGTCAACCCGGTCGGTCCGCGCGGCGTGTACGACGAGGCGAAGCGCTTCGCCGAGGCGATGACCATGGCCTACCATCGCTATCACGGGATCGATACGCGGATCGTGCGGGTCTTCAACACGTTCGGTCCGCGCATGCGGCCGCACGACGGGCGGGTCGTCTCCAACTTCATCATGCAGGCGTTGAAGGGCGAGCCGCTCACGGTGTACGGCGACGGGTCCCAGACGCGGTCCTTCTGCTACGTGGACGATCTGATCGAGGGCATCGTGCGCCTGTTCGAGCGGGGGACTCCCGATCCCACCAACATCGGAAACCCCGGCGAGTTCACCGTGCGCCAGCTCGCCGAGCGCGTGCTCGCGCTCACGGGCAGCCGCAGCGAGATCGTGCAGCGCCCCTTGCCGGTGGACGACCCCCGGGTGCGCCAGCCCGACATCACGCGCGCCCGGCAGCTGCTGGGATGGGAGCCCAAGATTCCGCTCGATGAAGGGCTGAAGCGCACCATCGAGTATTTTCGCGGCGTGGTGCAGGCGTGAGCCGCGTGCTCGTCACCGGCGCCGCCGGCTTCATCGGGTCGCATGTATGCGAGGCGTTACTCGATGCCGGGCACGACGTCGCCGGCGTCGACAACTTCGATCCGTTTTACGCCCGGGCCACGAAGGAGCGCAACCTCGCCAGCCTGCGGCAGCGGCGGGGGTTTCTGTTCTCCGAGGGCGATCTCGCGCGGGACCCGCTTCCGCTGGAGCGCGTCGAGGCGATCATCCATCTGGCCGCGAAGCCCGGCGTCCAGCCCTCGCTCGAGCAGCCCGCGGCCTACATGGATGCCAATGTGACGGCCACCGCCCGTCTGCTCGACGCCGCGCGCCGCGAGGGGATCACGCGGGTAGTCTTCGGATCCTCCTCTTCCGTGTACGGTGAATCCACCCCGGCGCCGTTTTCCGAGGATGCCCGGGCCGACTTCCCGATCTCGCCCTATGCGGCGAGCAAGCGGTCGGGCGAGCTGGTGTGCCGGGCCTTCTCGCATCTGTACGCGACCCGCGTGGCATGCCTGCGCTTCTTCACGGTGTACGGACCGCGGCAGCGGCCCGACCTGGCGGTGCACCGGTTCACGGCCCGTATCATGGCCGGCCAACCGATCCAGATGCGGGGGGACGGTTCGAGTGAGCGCGATTACACGTATGTTTCCGACGTGGTGGACGGGACACTGGCCGCCCTCGACTGGACGGCCCGGGCCGGCCGTGCGGGGGACGGCGCCGAGCCGTGGCGGGTATTCAATCTCGGAGGCGGCGAGCGCGTGCGGCTCGACCGCCTGGTCGGGCTGATCGCGGCGGCCGCCGGCCGCGACCCTGTGATCGAGCGGAGTCCCGATCAGCCCGGTGACGTACCGCTCACGGCCGCGGATCTGACCCGCTCCGAACGCGAGCTCGGCTACCGGCCGAAGGTGGGCGTCGAGGAAGGGGTCCGGCGGTTCGTGTCGTGGTACCAGGAGGTGCATGGACGCCAGTCCTGAACGCCGGGTCGATCAGGCCCGCGAGCGGTTCCAGCTGCAGGACTACTACGGCGCGATCCACCTGCTCGAGGAGATCTCGGCGGTCGGTCACGCGTTCGCCGACGCCGAGCACATGCTGGGCCTGTGCTACTCGCTCGTCGGTCAGCCGGAGAAAGCGCTGGCCCACCTGGATCGCGCGCTCGAGCTGAATCCACATTACGTCGAGGCGCTGGTGCACCGCGCGCTGGTCCTCAACGACTTGGGTCGCGAGCAGGAGGCGACCGACTCGCTGCGCCGCGCCGGGCAGATCGGCGGGAAATCGCGCCTCGGCTTTCCGACGCATCTGGCGGCGAAGCTCGCGAATCTGCACGCACACCTGGCGGAAGCGTACATCGAGGCGGGTGGGATGCGGGAGGCGATCGGCCAGTACCAGGCGGCGCTGGCGCTCGGTCCCGAGTTTCACGATCTGCGCTACAAGCTCGGCCGGCTGCTGCTGCAAGCGGGCAGGGTGCTCGAGGCGCGGGAGCAGTTCGAGATCATCGTGCGCTCCCGGCCCAACTTCCTCGACGCGGCGGCGATGCTCGGCCTGGCCTCGTACCTGAGCGGCGACGGCCTCTCGGCCCGCGTCGTGTGGGAGGACTGCCGCCGCCGTCGGCCGGAGGATCCGCGCGTCGAGGCGTACCTCGCCATGCTGGACCGCGGCGACCTCATCGGGATGCCGGGGGAGCCGGCACCGCGACTCTCGGGCCGTCAACGCACTCCGTGAGCCGATGGGCGACGGCGGCCGTGCTCGCGGCGCTGGCCTGCGCGCCGAGCGCGGCGGACCACGAAGTGCTCGGGGACCGCAACTACGTCGCGGGCGCCTATGCCGACGCCCTGGCCGAGTACCAGCTGGGCCTGCGGGCCGGCGGCGCCCGGGCGGACCTCCATGCGAAGGCCGGCGCGGCCGCGCTGCACACCGGGGATTTCAGCGTTGCCGCGCAGGAGTTTCGCGCCCTGGCGCGGGAGGATCCCAGTCGAGCCGATGAAGCGGTCGACGGCCTCGAGCGCGCCGCCCGCGGCGCGGTCACGTCCAATGACCGGGTCGCCATGGCGCAGGCGCTCCAGGGGATACGGGAAATCGCGCCGAGCCGGCCGCTCGGCGCCTATGCCCGGATCGTCGCGCTCGACGCCGCCGCGGCCGGGAACACCGCGGATGCGATGGCGTACTTGCCCACGGCGATCGCCACCGCACCCGACGCCCGCACCGCCGATTCGCTGTTGTACATGCTGGGGGAAGCGGCGGCCCTCGCCAAGGACTGCGTGACGGCCATGGCCGTCTTCGAAGGCGTCTTGCAGCGACAGCGACAGCCGGCCGTGCAGGACGCGGCCCGCGAAGGTATTGCACGCTGTGCCCTGATGCGCGGCCAGGCCGCCCTGGCGGCCGGTCGTCCGGGGGACGCCGAGGAATGGTTCCGGCGCGCCGCCACGCCGGGATCCGCGATCGAGGTGACCCGCGCCGCGTATGTCGGGCTCGGTGACGTGGCGCTGGCGCGCGGCGACGTCGCGGCCGCGGTGGACTTTTATCAGCAGTCCCTCATCGGCGGCGTGCCGGGCGATTCACTTGCCCAGCGTGCCCAGGAGAAGCTCAACGCGCTGGGCAGGGCAGACAGCGCCTCGGTACCCCCGCAACCGTGAATTCCATGCGTGCTGCATATTGGCTGCTCCCCCTGGCGTCGGCGGCCTGTGCCCACGGCGCCCGCCCCGGTCCGACGCTCGCGCCGGAGCAGGTCCTGGCCCAGGCGCGGGCCGAATTCCGCGCCGGCAAGTTCACCAAGGCGCTCGTGACCTTCCGCCGCGTGCAGTTCGAGCTGCCGCCCAACGATCCGGCGTTGCCCGAGGTGCACTATGCGATGGCCGAGTCGGAGTTCCAGTCGGGTCAGCTGGTCGACGCGGCGCATGATTTCCACGGGGTCGCCGACCAGTATCCGGGCAGCGCGTACGCCGCGGTGTCGCTGCTGCGCGCCGGGGACGCGAACATGCGGCTGTGGCGCAATCCGGAGCTCGACCCGAGCTACGGCGAGGCGGCGCTGGCGATCTACCAGGACCTCGCGGGCCGCTACCCCGATTCCGACGCGGCCGCCCGGGCGCAGCTGCACGTGCGCGCGCTGCGGAATTGGTTCGCCGACAAGGCGTACAAGAACGGCATCTTCTATTTCAAGCGCCGCGCCTGGGACTCCGGTATCATCTACTTCAAGGACATCGTGGCCAACTACCCGGAAGCGGCCCGGGCGCCCGACGCCTTGCTGCGGCTCGTGGATACCTATCGCGCGATCGGCTACAAGGAGGAGCTGCAGGAGGCCTGTGCCCACCTGCGCCGCTTCTATCCGCAGGCCGCGGGGATCGACAAGTCCTGCCCGCCGGAACGCCCCGCCCCCCCGTCTTCGTCCGGCTCGCCCTGAGCGCGTGGACGCGCTGTTCGGCGGATCGTTCGATCCGGTCCATCTCGGACATCTCGTGGCCGCTGAAACCGCGGCGGAGGAGCTGGGGGCGCGCGTCCGCCTGATGCCCGCCCGGGAACAGCCGTTCAAGCAGGCGGCGCACGGTGCGACCCCGGCGCAACGCGCCGAGATGCTGGCTCTGGCGCTCGCCGGCAATCCGCGACTCTCCGTGGAGCGGATCGAACTCGAGCTGGCTGCGCCGTCGTATACCGTGCGGACGCTGCGGGCCCTGCAGGATCGCGAGCCGGGGAACCGGTTCACGTTATTACTGGGGGCGGACGCCGCGCGGGACCTGCCGGCCTGGTTCGAGGTCGAGGCGCTGCCGGCGCTGGCGGACGTGGTCGTGTTCGGCCGTCCGGGCTCCCCGGTGCCGGCCCTGCCCGTCATCCGCCGGGCGATCGAGGTGCCGGCCGTGGACGTTTCGGCGACGCTGGTGCGGCGCCGGGTGGCCGAAGGCCGATCCATTCGCTATCTGGTGCCCGATGCGGTTCGCGAATACATCGCCGCGCACGGGCTGTATCGCTTAGACTGAGGACCGATGGTCAAACGGGTGTTTACCAGGGTATTCGGGACGCGGTTCCAGCGGGAGATGAAGCGCATCCGCCCGCTGGTCGACGCGATTCACCGCCACGAGGCGCGGCTCAAGGACCTGAGCGACGCGGAGCTCAAGGCACAGACCGCCAAGTGCCGGGGGATCATCGCCGAGCGTACTGCGGAGCTGGCCGCCGACGTCGACCGGCTGAAGAAGGAAAAGCACGACTGCCCCGACGCGGAAGAGCGGGCGCGGCTGTCGGACCAGCTGGGTCAGGCGGAGCAGCGCTACGCCCGGGCGTTGCAGGAGGCGTTGGACGAGGTCCTGCCCGAAGCGTACGCCACCGTGCGCGAAGCCTGCCGCCGGCTGGTGGGGACGAAGGTTGGCGTCACCGGGCACGAGATGGCCTGGGACATGGTGCCCTACGACGTGCAGCTGATCGGCGGCATCGTGCTGCACCAGGGAAAGATCGCGGAGATGGCTACCGGGGAAGGGAAGACCCTGGTCGCGACGCTGCCGCTGTATCTGAACGCGCTGGCGGGGAAGGGCGCGCATCTCGTCACGGTGAACAACTATCTGGCGCGGCGCGACTCGCAGTGGATGGGCCACCTGTTCACCTGGCTGGGTCTCACCGTCGGCTGCATCGACGACACGCAGCCCGCTTCGCCCGAGCGGAAGGCGGCGTACCGCTGCGACATCACCTACGGTACCAATAACGAGTTTGGCTTCGACTACCTGCGCGACAACATGGTCGGCCGGCTCGACGAGCGCGTGCAGCGTGGGCACTACTACGCGATCATCGACGAGGTCGATTCGATCCTGATCGACGAGGCACGCACGCCGCTCATCATCTCGGGAGCCGTGGGCGCCGAATCGGACGTGAAGTATGCGGAGTTCAACACGCAGGTGGTCCAGCTGGTCCGCAAGCAGACCGCGGTGGTCAACGATCTCATCGCCAAGGCCGAACCGCTGGTCGCGGACGAGAAGACCGCGTACGAAGGGGCCAAGCTGCTCTATCAGGCGCAGCTCGGCACCCCCAAGAACAAGAAGCTGCTGAAGCTGCTCAACGAGCAGGGCATCAAGGCGATGGTGCAGCGGGTGGAGCTCGACCGCCTCGCCGATCGCAAGCTGCCGGCGCGCGACCAGAAGATGCGCAACGTCGAGGACGACCTCTATTTCGTGCTGGACGAGCGTGGCCACTCGGTGCACCTGACCGACAAGGGCGTCGAAACAATGTCGCCCGGCGACCCGACGCTGTTCGTGGTGCCCGACATCTCCAACGCCGTGCACGTCATCGATCGTGACGAGACCCTCTCGCCCGCCGAGAAGCTGGAGCGGCGGCGCGTGGTGGAAGGGGAATACGCCGCCAAGAGCGAGACGCTGCACATCATCCACAAGCTGCTCCAGGCGCACGCCCTCTACGAAAAGGACGTGGAGTACGTCGTCCAGGACGGCCAGGTCTTCATCGTGGACGAGTTCACGGGCCGGCTGATGCCGGGCCGGCGCTGGGCCGAGGGGCTGCATCAGGCGGTCGAGGCGAAGGAAGGCGTGACGGTGCGCGAGGAGAGCCAGACCCTCGCCACCATCACGATTCAGAACTACTTCCGCATGTACGAGAAGCTGGCCGGCATGACGGGCACGGCCGAGACCGAGGAAACCGAGTTCTTCCAGATCTACAAACTGGAAGTGGTCGTCATCCCGACCAACCGCCCCGTGCGCCGGGTCGACAAGCACGACCTGATCTACAAGACGCGGCGCGAGAAGTACAACGCGA
>DATGDE010000376.1:0-11293 GCA_035311125.1 Gemmatimonadales bacterium | reverse complement strand
GGTGAGCTTCTCGTTCTTCAGTACCGAGGAGCGGTATTCGGTGACCACCGATTCGGCGCCGATCACCGTCCTGCCGCTGCCGGCGGAGGGCCGTCCCCGCGACGATCAGGGCGTGGTCGCCGCCGGTCTGCACGTCGACATCGAGGCGACGCCGGCGGCAGCGCGGGTCGGGGAGCCGGTCGAACTCGCGATCACACTCAGCGGAACGGGAAACCCGTCGCTGTGGCCTCCTCCGACGCTGCAGTTGCCGCCGGCCTTCCGCTCGTACTCGGGAGAGGCCACGACGCGAATCAGCTCGCTCAATGGGCGAGTGGGTGGAGTGAAGACGTTCCGCTACATGCTGGTCCCGGACTCGGCCGGCACGTTCCTGCTGCCGGCCGTGCGGTATCCGTACTTCGATTCCGATGCGGGTGAGTATCGCGTCATCGAGGTCGGTGCCCGCTCGATCGTGGCGGCGCCGGGCGTCGATCCACAGGCGGCCCGCCCGTTGCCGCCGCTGCTCGCGCCCTCCTCGGGCGGCCGTCCCTGGGCGGACCAGGTGGCCGGCGCGCTCGGGCTGGCCGGCTGGCTGGCGATCGCACTGCTGCCGCCGGTCGTGGCGTTGTGGCGCACCCGGCGCCGGGCGCCGCCGGCGGCTCCAGCCGCACCGCCAGTCGAAGGGACCCGTCTCGGAGACCTCGAGCGGGAGTTCCTGAGGCGTCTGACCGCCCACGTGGCCGATGCCGCGACTCGAGAAGGCGAGGGTCTCGCGCGCGCGCTCCAGGCCGCGGGCGTCGAGCGTAGCGTCGCCGCGCGCGTGGTGCGGGTGCGGGACCGGCTGCGTGCGGCCCGGTACGGCCCGCGAGGCAGCGAGGACCTGAAGTCGCTGCCCTCGGAGCTGGATCAGGTGCTGCGCGCCCTCGAACCGGAGCGGCGGACCGGCCGTCGCAGCCAGGCGAGCGGACTGCGCGCGTCGCTGGTGCTGCTGGGCCTGCTCGCAGCCGGCGCGCCGGCCCGGGCGCAGGGCCCGGAGGACGGGACCAGTGCGGAGGCGCTGTACCAGGCGGGTGCGATGCGCGCCGCGGCGGATTCGTTCGCGTCGCGGGCGGCTGCCGACACGCTGAACCCGGCCCACTGGTACGACCTGGGCGCGGCCCTGTATGGCAGCGGCGCCGACGGCAAGGCCGTGGCCGCGTGGGTCACGGCGCAGCGCCTCGCCCCGCGCAACGCAGTGATCCGTCAGGCGCGCACGCTGCTGCCTCCGCCCGATGCCATCACGGAGCAGCTGCTGACGGTCGGGTTGGTGACGCCGGGCGAGTGCGGTCTCGTGGCGGCCGCGTGCTGGATCGCGTGCTGGGGTCTGCTGCTCGTAGTGCGGCGCCGCGCGGTGGCCGTGGTGTTCGGCGTGCTCGCGCTCGTCGCCGTCGCGTTCGGACAGGTCGAGCGGCAGCGTCGCGCCCGTCCGGTCGGGGTGATCGTCGGTCGCGCGACCCCGGTACGCGCGGCGCCCTACGGGTCGGCGAGCGCGAGCATCGTGCTCGAGCCCGGCGTCGCCGTGCTGGTGGAGGACGCGTTCAATGCCGGGCAGTGGCTGCGGGTGCGCCGCCCGGACGGCGTCAACGGCTGGGTCCAGGCCGGGCAGTTGGCGCGCCTGTGAGCGGTCGCATCTCGGTCCTTCCGCCGCACGTCGCCGACCAGATCGCCGCGGGCGAGGTGGTCGAGCGGCCCGCGTCCGTCGTGAAGGAGCTGGTCGAGAATGCGCTCGACGCCGGCGCCCACACGGTCCGGGTGGAGCTGGAGGACGGAGGCCGATCGCTGATCCGGGTGTCGGACGACGGCTCCGGGATGTCGGTCGCGGATGCGCGGCTGGCGCTGCAGCGTCACGCCACGAGCAAGATCCGGAGCGCGGCGGACCTGATCGGCGTCGGCTCATACGGATTTCGGGGCGAGGCGTTGCCGGCCATCGCCTCGGTGTCCCGTTTCGAGCTGGAGACGTCGGACGGGGACGGTGCGGGACTCCGTCTCCTGGTGAGCGCGGGCACCGTGGAGCGTGAAGAGCCGGCGGTTCGCCAGCGGGGCACGACGGTGACGGTGCGGGGGCTGTTCTTCAATACGCCGGCGCGTCGCAAGTTCCTGCGCGCGCCAGCGGCGGAGACCCGGGCGACGAACGAGGTCATCGCGGTGATGGCGCTCGCTCGTCCCGACGTGTCGTTCACGCTCACGAGCGACGGGCGGACGCTGCTCGACACCGGGCCGGCGTCCCGTCCCATCGACCGCGTCCACGCGCTGTGGGGCCGCGAGCTGGCCGATACGCTGCTGCCGGTGGCCCATCGTCGCGGGCCGCTCGAGGTGACGGGGTTCGCCCAGCGGCCCTCGCAGGCCCGGCCGGCCGGCCGGAAGGGGTATGTCTTCGTGCGCGGGCGGCCGGTGCGCGATCCGTTCATGCTGCGGGCGGCCGAGGCCGGCTATCGTTCCGCGATTCACCCCGGCGATCGGCCCACCCTGATCCTGTTCCTCGATCTGCCGGGCGAAGCGGTGGATGTGAATGTCCACCCCGCCAAAGCGGAGGTGCGGTTCCGCGAGCGGGTGCAGATGGAGCAGGTGGTGGAGGAGGCGGTGCGGGCGGCGCTCGCCCCACTCGAAGCGGCGGCCCCTCTGGGGACGGCGGCGCCGCTGGAAGCGGCCGCCTGGGACGGCACCGGCGCGATTCCGGCCGGGGTACCGACGGAGCTCTTCGCCGCCGAAGGGCTGGGCGGCCGGCCGCGCGGACCGGAGCTGCTCCAGGTGTTCGACACCTATCTGCTGTTCCAGACCGAGGACGGCGTTGCGATCGTGGATCAGCATTCGGCGCACGAGCGCGTGCTCTACGAGGCCGTGATGCGGCAGCTCGCGGGCGACGGCGCGCCTGCGCAACGGCTCCTGCTGCCGCTGACGCTCGAGTTCACGGGACCGGAGCTCGAGGCGATCGAGGCCAACCGTGAGTTATTGCAGCGCGTGGGCTACGAGCTGGAGCCGTTCTCGGGGCGCACCGTGGTGGCGCATACCGCTCCCAACCCACACCCGCGCTTCGAGGCGGCCCGCTGCCTGCAGGAGCTGGTGAGCGATCTGGCGGGTGGCCGCTTCGGCGGGTGGGCGAACCGGCTGGAGCGGTTCGCGGCGACCTTCGCCTGCCGGGCCGCGATCAAGGCGGGGCATCACCTCGATCCCGAGGAAGCCCGGGAGCTGGTGCGCCGCCTGCTGGCGGCTACCTTGCCGGCTCACGACGTGCACGGCCGTCCGACCATCGTTCAGCTGCCCAAGGGGGAGCTCGAGCGGCGGTTCGGGCGCTCGGGAGGATAGGCGCATGGACGGATGGGCGCATAGAATGGAGCGCGTGCGCGTCGCCACGGAAGGCCCCAGCCGCCCATCCGCTTATCCGGCCTCCCGTCCATTGACGCCGGTGATCGTCGGTCCGACCGCCAGCGGCAAGACCGCGCTGGCCGCCGCCCTTGCCGAGCGTCTCCCGCTCGTCGTGATTTCGGCCGACGCGCGCCAGGTGTACCGGCGGCTCGACATCGGGACCGCCAAGCCGGACGCCGCGTTGCGCGCGCGTGTGCCGCACCGGGGGTTCGATCTGGTGGAGCCGGGCGAGCGCTACAGCGCGGGGCGGTTCGCGCGCGACGCCGCGGGCTGGCTCACGGAGGCGCGGTCGGCGGGGCGGCTGCCGCTCGTGGTGGGCGGCACCGGGTTTTACGTGCGCGCGCTCGCCGACGGCTTGTTCGAGGAGCCGCCGCTCGATCCCGCGCGCCGCGATCGGCTGCGGGAGTGGACGGCGGCCCTGGGTGGCTCGGATGTCGCGCGCTGGGCAGCCCGGCTCGATGCGCAGTTCACCGGGGGCGGCCGCCAGCGGGCGGCGCGGTCGGTCGAGGTGGCGTTGCTCACCGGACGGCCGCTGTCGCTCTGGCAGCGGATGGCGCGCGCGGCCGGCGTGATGCGACCATGGTACATCGTGCTGACGCTGCCGCGCGAGCTGCTGCGGCGCCGCATCGCGGAGCGTGTCGATGCGATGCTCGCGGCCGGGCTGGTCGAGGAGGTGCGCGCCGAGCTGGCGCGCGGCACCGCCCCCGACGCGGCCGGGCTGGACGGCGTGGGCTACCGCGAGACCGTGGCGATGGTGACGGGACGGCTCGATCCCGCGCTGCTGCGGGACGCGATCGTGCGGGCGACCCGCCGGTACGCCAAGCGGCAGGAGACGTGGTTCAGAAATCAACTGCGCCATCAGCCGTCGGCTGTCGGCCATCAGCCGGAGGAGGTCTGGACGCTGGATGCGACGAGGAGGTCTGCGGATCTCGCGGGAGAGGTGCTGGATCGTTGGCGCGTCGTTGCAGGCCGATAGCTGACGGCCGATAGCTGATAGCCATGAGGATCGGCATCACCCTCTACCCCACCTACGGCGGTTCCGGCGCGGTCGCGACGGAGCTCGGGCTCGAGCTCGCGCGCCGCGGCCACGAGGTCCACTTCATCTCCTACGCGAGCCCGTTTCGGCTGCGGGGCGTCACCGAGCGGGTCACCTTCCACGAGGTCGTGCCCGCGGACTATCCGCTGTTCGAGCAATCGCAGTACGCCTTCGCCCTGGCGGTGAAGCAGCACGAGGTGGCGTTGCGCGAGGAGCTGCAGGTGATGCACGTGCACTATGCGATCCCGCACGCCGCCACCGCGTGGCTGGCGAAGCAGATGCTCGCCGACGAGCACGATCTCAAGGTGGTCACGACGCTGCACGGGACTGACATCACCCTGGTCGGAAAGGACCCGTCCTACTTCAGCCTCACCAAGTTCTCGATCGAGCACTCGGACCGCGTGACCGCCGTGTCCGAGTTCCTGCGCGATGAGACGCACCAGTTCTTCGGCTGCGACACGTGCGAGATCGTCGTGATCCCGAACTTCATCAATCGCGCCGAGTACTTTCCGGCGACCGACCCGGCCACGCGTTGCCGCCTGGCCCCGGCCGACCACCGGGTGATCATGCACGTCTCGAATTTCCGGCCCGTGAAGCGCGTGCTGGACGTGGTGCGGGTGTTCGCGGGCGTGCGCAAGGCGATGAAGGCGACGCTCGTGCTGGTCGGCGACGGGCCCGAGCACGACGCCGCCCAGCGCGAAGCGGCGAAGCTCGGCGTCAAGAAAGACGTGCGGTTCGTGGGCCGGGTGGACGATGTCGCCGACGTGCTGCGGGGTGCCGATTTGTTCCTGCTGCCTTCGGAAACGGAGTCGTTCGGTCTCGCCGCGCTGGAAGCGATGGCCTGCGGCGTACCGGTGATCGCGAGCCGGACCGGCGGGCTCCCTGAAGTGGTGGAGGACGGCGTGTCGGGGTTCCTGGCCCCGGTGGGGGACGTGGCGGGCATGACTGAGCGCGCCATCGATCTCCTCACCAACCCCGACCGCTATGGACCGATGCAGGCGGCCGCCGTGGCCCGCGCGGCCGAGTTCTCGGCGGACCGGATCGTGCCCCGCTACGAGCGCCTCTATGAAGACGTGCTGCGTGGGTGATCTGTGGCGGGTCAGCCGCGGTCACAATCTCATGCTCGCTGCGGCCGGGGTGCTGGCCGGCGGGTGGATCGCCCTCGGGACCATCGCGCTGCCCAAGCTGCTCGCCTTTGCCGCCGTCTCCGGCATGGGCCTGGGGGCTGCCGGCAACGTCGCCAACGATCTCGCCGACGCCTCGCTCGATCGCCTCAACCCGGCCGCGGCGCAGCGTCCCATCGCGGCGGGTCGGATGCGTCCCGAGACCGCCCATCTGCTCGTGTGGTTGGGATCGCTCGTGGGATTGGGCGCGGCCACCCTCGTGTCGGGCCGGCAGGTCGTGGTCGGAGCGCTCGCCCTCGTCGCGATGCTCGGGTACTCGCCGTGGCTGAAGCGGCACGGACTCCCCGGGAACGTGGCCGTAGCGGGGATCGCCGGGCTGCCGCTGTTCTACGGAGCGCTGGCCGTGGGCAGGCCGGCGGCGGGTGTGGTCCCGTGGGTGCTCGCCGCGTGGATTCATCTGGCGCGTGAGCTGACCAAGGATCTGCAGGACGAACCGGGCGACCGCGCCCAGGGGCGCCGCACGCTCCCGGTTCGCCTCGGACGGCACGGCGCAGCGCGGATCGTGTGGTGGTGCTGCCTCGCCTTCGTACCGCTGTCGATCGCCTTGCCGGTCGCGTCGCGCTACAGCGCGATGTACTTCGTCGTGGCCGTCGCCGCCCAGCTGCTCGTGCTGGTTGCCGGGCGCGGAGTGCTGCGCGAGCGGTTCGCCCGGGCCAGCCTCATGCTCAAGGCGGCGATGGCCATCGGCCTCGCGGCGCTGGTTCTCGGGGGAATCGCGTGACCGTGGCGGGGGTGACGCTCGACGGGCTGCCCGCCGCCGTGCTGGCGCGCCGCTGGGGTGCTCCGCGGTGCTGCCTGGCGCGGGTAGTCGGCTCGACGCTCGATGCGGCTCACGTCCTGGGGCAGGAGGGCGCCCCCGCCGGCACGATCGTGCTGGCCGACGTGCAGACCGCGGGGCGCGGGCGCAACGGCCACACCTGGGCGTCTCCACCGGGCGGCATCTGGCTGGCGCTGCTGCTGCGTCCGCGGTCCGCGGCGCTCGGCGTCATGTCCATCCGCGCCGGTCTGGTCGTCGCCGAGGTCGTGGACGAGATGCTGGGAGGAGCGGGAGGGGGACCGCCGCTCACGCGGGTCAAGTGGCCCAACGACGTGCTGCTGGACGACCGCAAGCTCGCCGGCGTGCTGTGCGAAGGTCGGTGGCAGGGGGACGTCCTGCAGTGGCTCGCGGTGGGCATCGGCCTGAACGTGACCAACGAGATCGTGCCGGAGCTGCGTGAGCGTGCGATCGCCCTCTGCGAGGCGCTCCCCGGCGTGCGCCGGCTCGACGTGCTCGATCGGCTCGTGCCTCCCCTCGCCCGGCTCGGGACCGGCGGCGAGCGGCTGAGCGAGCAGGAATGCGCCGCATTCGCCGCACGCGACTGGCTGCGCGACCGCATGCTGCGCGCTCCCGCCGCCGGTCGCGCTGCAGGCGTGCGGACCGATGGCGCGTTGCTGGTGGAGCGGGCGGAGGGCGTGCTTGCGGTGCGGGAGGGGCATGTCGAAGCCGTCTGAGGATCTTTGCCGAGCGTCTTCGCGTCTCAGCGTCTGAGCGCCTAGCTTCCAGCATGCTCCTGGCTCTCGACGTCGGCAACACCGAGACGACGGTCGGTCTGTTCCAGGCCGACCGCCTGGTGGACCATTGGCGGCTCACGACCACGACGGCGCGCACCCCGGACGAGTGGGGGGCGCTGCTCTCGACCTACCTCACGAACGCCGGGCACTCGCCCTCTGGCATCCGGGCCGTGGTCATCGCCTCGGTCGCCCCGCTCGTCACCCAGGGCATTTGCGAGGGGGTCACCGCCGTGACCGGCGTGGTGCCGGTGCAGGTGGATGCCCGCTCGTCGCTCCCGATCACGCTGGACGTGGACGAGCCGCTGACCGTGGGCGCCGATCGCATCGTCAACACCCTGGCGGCCACGCGGCTATTCGCCCGCGACACGATCGTCGTCGACTTCGGGACCGCGACCACGTTCGATTGCATCACGGCCGACGGCCGCTTCATCGGGGGCGTCATCATGCCGGGCATCCGCACCGCGTCCGACGAGCTGGTGCGCAAGACCGCCAAGCTGCCCGCGACGGAGCTCACGCCGCCCGAGCGGGTCATCGGCCGGCGGACCGAGGAGTGTATTCGCGCCGGCGTGCTGTGGGGCACCGCCGACGCGGTGGACGGTCTCATCAAGCGCATCCGGGCCGAGTGGCCCACGCAAGGTGAGAGGCCTCCCTATGTCGTGGCAACGGGCGGCCTCGCGCCGCTGGTGGCCCCGCTCGCGAGGGAGATCGAGGCCGTTCAGCCGGACCTGACTCTCGTGGGTCTCAGGCTGGCCGCGACGGCGCTGGGGCTTGGCTGGTAGGGCAGGGGCGCTAAATTAGGCGCCATCAACCGGATACCTGAAAGAGTCGAGCCAATGACCACCAGCGCCATCCCGTCCGCCGATCGCTCCGATTTCCGCAACGTTCTCCGGAGCGGCACCCTGGTCGGCCTGATCACCGGGGTCGGGGTTGTGGCCTTCGTCGCGATCTCCCGGATCCTGCCGGCCGGCGCCGTGCGGGATGTCCTGGAGGGCATCCTCGTGCTCGCGGGGGGTGTTGCGGTCAGCCTGATCCCCGGTCAGCGCGCGGTCTCCCGCACGGTCGAGGGAGTCGCCGGAGCCGCCGCCATCGGCCTCTGGGGCACGGTGGTGTTTATGATCTTCGACATCGTACTGCTGCGGCCGTTCAAGGCCTACCCCTGGACTTGGGATGCCATTGGCGGCGGAAGCACCTGGTGGTACCTGCCGATCTGGTGGATGCTCGGCACCTTCCTCGCGTGGATGGGTGGGCTGCTGACGGCGGCGCGCAACGCTCGCGGCGCGGCCTCCCTGACGCAGCTCGCCATGCCGGTGGTGATCGGCGCGGTCGTGCTGACCGCGGCGGGCAAGCTGGCGGGCTGCCCGGTGCCGCTCGCAGCCCTCACCGGGGCTGGCTATACCGTGACGCTCGCGGCATTGGCGCTGTTCTACAACGCCCGGCAGGCGTAACGCGTGAGCCCTGCGGGGTTGCCCCGCTGGCTGGCTCATGCGCTCGTGGTGATCGGTTGGCTCCTCACGCCGCTCTGGGCCTGGGGAGCCTCGTTTTTCGGTCTGTGGGCCGGCGCGCATCTCGCGGCTCGATTCACCAGTCCGCTGGCGATGCTCGCCCCGGCGCTGCTGGGCGCCGTGCTGTTCGGATTCGTCACCTTGTGGGCCTGGGTTCGGTTCATGCGACGTGTGCCACACCTGCTTTCGCATCACCTGGCCGAGCGGCCTTCCGTGGAGCACCCCCCGCGTGCGGATCAGTAAGCGCATCCTGATGGTCGCCGTCGGGGCGACGGGGGTCGCTCGGCCCCTCGAGGCCCAACGTGTGGCCGGCCTCCTGTACGGCCGGTGGACTCTCGGCGGCATGACCGCCTACGAAGCGCGCCTCGACCGGCCGCTCGGCTCCTGGCTGCAGCATGGTCCGACCCTGAATCTCCTGATGGATGATCGCGACGCCGGGCGCGGGTTCTACGGCGTGGGCTACGAGGTCGCCTCGCCTCGAGGCGGCCGGGTCGCGTTGTACGCGCTGCTGGGTGGAGCGCTCGGCGTGGTTTCGGACACCGGCGGTCAGGCGATGGGCGCGCTGTGGTCGGCCGGCGCGGGGGTCCAATGGCACCCCGTACGATTCTTCGGGTTGAATCTCGAAGAGCGCTACCGCGTGACCGATCGGGGGCCACACGGGTTCTGGCATCCCGGTGCGGCTCGCAAAGGGTGGGGGACGATGCTCGGCCTCTCGTTCACCGTGGAAGGCAGCGCGCGACGACAGCCGCAGCCCGAGTCCGGCGCAGCGGCCGGGCCCGCCTCGTCGATCCACGGAGGGGAGGAGCGGCCTCCTGATCCACCGTTGATGATCGTCGGTCGTGCGGCCGACGTCGTGCAAACGGCGCTCGAGGTGCTGGGCAGCCCCTACCAGTGGGGGGGCACGGCCGAGAACGGATTCGACTGCTCCGGGCTGGTGCAGTACGCCTATGCCCGGCACGGCATCCGGCTGCCGCGGACCAGCCGTGCGCAATCGCAGGCGGGGACTCCCATCGCGGTCGATCTCGATTCGTTGCAGGCGGGTGACATTCTCACGTTCGCGGCGCGACCCGGAGGCGCCGTGACCCACGTGGGGATGTATGTGGGAGACGGGAAGTTCATTCACAGCTCATCCACCGGCGTGAAACTGTCCCGTCTGAGCTCGACGGACCCCGATGGGGCCTATTGGATTCCGCGGTGGGTGGGAGTGCGGCGGGTAATGCGGTGAGGGGTCCGTCGTCTCGATGGAGGCGGTGGCGGATCGGGATTGTGTCGCTCGCCGTGTTGTCGTGTGCTACCCGCTATCACATGCCGTCGGCGCTCCACAGCTACCGGTACTATGTCGCCGGTCGTGATTCCCTGAGCGTGGCGTTGGCAGCGGCGCTGCGGCGTCGCGGGCTGGAGGTGGTGTCGCAGCTGAGGGGCGGAGCTGGCCCCACGGCGGCCGTCATTCATTTCATCTTCCGTACTCCGGGCGATTCCCTTGGCGCCGTGCTGCACGTACAGCTGGCCGACACCCGGACGGGGGTCGTGGTCGGCGACGGGATGGCCGTCCTCGCCGGCTTGCCGCCCGCAGCGAGCGCTCGCGCGGAAGCGTTGCTCGACTCCGCAGGTCTGCGCCGACCCTCCCCTTGACACCGTCACGAGGCCAGGAGAGATTGCCATCGGCAACTCCTGGCACTCGCCGTTGTAGAGTGCTAACAGCCATAATTGACAATGTCTTACGCGGTTCAACTTCAGGTGGAGGCGGAGTATATGGCTACTGCGACGAAGACGAAGCTGAAGGTCTTCCCGCTGGCCGATCGGGTGGCGATCCGGCCGTCGGAGGAGACGGAGCAGATGAAGGGTGGACTCTACATCCCCGACACGGCGAAGGAAAAGCCGATCCAGGGTGATGTGATCGCGGTCGGCCCGGGGCGGACGGAGAAGGGCGAGCGGGTGCCCATGGAGCTGAAGGTGGGGGACCGGGTGGTCTACGGGAAGTACAGCGGCACGCAGGTCGAGCTGGACGGCGAAGAGATCATTCTCATCAAGGAATCCGACGTCATCGCGAAGCTGAGCTAACCAGGCCAGGAGGAATAGATGGCTGCCAAGTATCTCGAGTTCAACACTGAGGCCCGGGCGCGCCTGAAGCGGGGCGTGGACCAGCTGGCCGAGGCGGTGAAGGTGACGCTCGGCCCCAAGGGCCGTAATGTCGTCATCGACAAGAAGTTCGGCACACCGACCGTCACCAAGGACGGCGTGACGGTCGCCAAGGAAATCGAGCTGGAAGACGAGATCGAGAACATGGGCGCCCAGATGGTGAAGGAAGTGGCGACCAAGACCTCGGATCTCGCCGGTGACGGCACGACCACCGCGACGGTGCTGGCGCAGGCGGTGTACCGCGAAGGGCTGAAGTCGGTCACTGCGGGCGTCAACCCGATGTCGCTGAAGCGCGGCATCGACAAGGCCGTCGAAGCCGTGGTGGAAGAGCTGAAGAAGATCTCCGTGCCCACCAAGGGCCGGAAGGAGATCGCCCAGGTTGGCTCGATTTCGGCCAACGGCGACAAGGAGATCGGGGACAAGATCGCCGACGCGATGGACAAGGTGGGCAAGGACGGGGTGATCACGGTCGAGGAGGCGAAGGGCCTCGAGACCACGCTGGA
>DATGDE010000375.1:0-10097 GCA_035311125.1 Gemmatimonadales bacterium | reverse complement strand
TCGTCGATGCGGCGATGATCGGCGCGGACGTCGCGACGCTCCCGCCCGAGGTGTTGCGCAAGCTGCTGCACCATCCGCTCACCGATCGTGGCCTGGAGCAGTTCCTGGCCGACTGGAAGTCCCTCCCCGCCCGGCCCAAGGCGTCCGTGTGACCTGGGAATCGCCGCTCTCCTCGCGCTACGCCTCCCCGGCGATGCAGGCGCTCTGGAGCGAGCGCCGTCGCATCGGGCTGTGGCGGCGGCTGTGGCTCGCGCTGATGGAGGGCGAGCGCGAGCTCGGGCTCGATATCCCCGCCGAGGCGATCGCGCAGCTGCGCATCCACTTGGACGACGTCGATCTGGGCCGGGCTGCCGATTACGAAAAACGCCTGCGCCACGACGTCATGGCGCACATTCACGCCTTGGGAGAGCAGGCGCCGGCGGCTCGCCCCTTCCTGCATCTGGGCGCCACCAGCGCCTTCGTGACCGATAACACCGATCTCATCCTGATGCGCGAAGGGCTCGGCCTGCTGCTGGGACGCGTGGCGGCGGTCCTCGTCGCGTTGAGCCACACGGCACGCCGCCACCGCGCTCTGCCCTGCCTCGCGTACACGCACTTCCAGCCCGCCCAGCTCACCACCGTGGGCAAGCGGGCCACGCTGTGGATGCAGGAGTTCCTGCTCGACGCGGAGGAACTGCTGCACCGCAGCGAGTCGCTCCAGTTCCGCGGCGTGAAAGGCACGACCGGCACGCAGGCGAGCTTCCTCGAGCTGTTCGACGGCGACCACGACAAGGTGCGCGAGCTCGACGCCCGCGTGGCGGCGAAGCTCGGGTTCGCCCGGGTGTTCCCGATCTCGGGCCAGACCTACACGCGCAAGCAGGACGCCCAGGTGGCAGCAGCGCTGGCCGGCGTCGCCGCGTCAGCGGCGAAGCTGGCGACCGACCTGCGCCTGCTGCAGCACGAGGGGGAGCTGCTGGAGCCGTTCGAAAGCGAGCAGGTCGGCTCCTCGGCCATGCCCTACAAGCGCAATCCCATGCGGGCCGAGCGGATGACGAGCCTGGCCCGCTTCGTGATCGAGCTCGAGGGCAACTTCTGGCATACGGCGGCGGAGCAATGGCTCGAGCGCACGCTCGACGACAGCGCCAACCGCCGGCTCGTGATCCCCGAAGCTTTCCTCGCCACCGACGCGATCCTCGTCCTGGCGACCAACGTCGCCGCCGGTCTCGAGGTGCGGGACGCCGTGATCCGCCGCCACGTCGAGGACGCGCTCCCTTACCTGGCGACCGAGCGCCTGCTGATGCGCGCGGTCAAGGCCGGGGGAGACCGCCAGCGGCTGCACGAGGTGATCCGCGTGCACAGCCTCGCGGTGTCGCAGGCGGTGGCGGAGCATGGCGCGGCGAACGACTTGCTCGCCCGTCTGGGGTCCGACCCCGCGTTCCGCACGCTCGGCATCGTCGCGCGCCCCGACGAGCTCGATCCGGCACAATACGTGGGCCGCGCCCCCGAGCAGGTCGATCACTTCCTGGATGAGGTCCTCCCCGCCGTGCTGCAACGCATCGACGCCATCGTTCCCGCCGCCGGCACCGCCGAGGTGCAAGTATGACGACCGTCACGCCCCTGGTGGCGAGTCACCTGCCGCTGCCGCTGGTTCGCCGGGGCAAGGTGCGCGAAATGTACGAAGTCGACGGCGGCACGCTGCTCATGGTCGCGAGCGACCGGGTGAGCGCGTTCGACGTCGTGCTGCGCGAGCCCGTGGCCTTCAAGGGCGCCGTGCTCACGCAGCTCTCGGCGTTCTGGTTCAACCGCCTCGCGCACGTCCTGCCCAACCATCTCATCACGGCGGACGCCGGCGAGATCGTGACGCGGGTGCCGGCCCTCGCCCCGCACCGCGACACGCTCCAGGGACGCGCCATGCTGGTGCGTCGCACGGCCCCCGTCGCGTTCGAGTGCGTCGTGCGCGGCTACCTCGCCGGCTCCGCGTGGGCCGAATACCGGAAGTCGGGCACGCTCGCCGGCGAGGCCCTGCCGGCGGATCTCGTGGAGAGCGCGCGGCTCGAGCCCGCCGTCTTCTCGCCCGCGACCAAGGCCGAGACCGGCCACGACGAGAACGTCACATTCGCTCATATGGCGCAGGCGCTGGGCGCGCCGCTGGCCGAGCCATTGAAGCGCGCGAGTCTCGCGCTGTACGAAGAGGGTCGCGCCTATGCCGCTGGCCGGGGCATCATCATCGCCGACACCAAGTTCGAGTTCGGCACCACGCCGGACGGTACCCTGCTCCTGATCGACGAAGTGCTCACGCCGGATTCCTCCCGCTTCTGGCCTGCCGATCGCTACCAACCCGGGACCAGTCAGCCGAGCTTCGACAAACAACCGCTGCGCGATTTCCTCTCGGGTCTCAAGGAGCAGGGCAAGTGGGACGGCAACGATCCGCCGCCGGCGCTCCCTCCCGTGGTGATCGCGGCCACCAGCGCTCGTTACCGGGAGGCCTATCGCCTGATCACCGGGTCTTCCCTCGAGGTCACGGCGTGAGAATGGCCCCGGAAGGGTGGCCGTTCATCGCCGTCGGCTGGGGGCTCGCCGCCCTCGGCGGCTGGGCGGCGCTGCGCTGGTCCGGGTGGTGGTGGGTTCTCGAATCGGTCGTGCTGGTGCTGGCCCTCTGGCTGCTCGTGTTCTTCCGCAACCCTGAGCGCACCGGCCCGCGCGGAGACCGCTACGTGATTGCGCCGGCCGACGGGAAGATCGTCAGCGCAATCGAGACCGACGAGCCCGCGTTCCTCCACGCACGTGCCCTGCGCATCTCGATCTTCATGAGCGTGTTCGACGTGCACGTCAACCGTTACCCGGTCTCGGGCACCGTCGCCTACCGTCATTACAATGCCGGCCAGTTCCTGCACGCTGCCGCCGACAAGGCCAGCCTGGACAACGAGCAGGCATCCATCGGCCTCGAGGGACCGCACGGAGCGGTGCTGGTGCGTCAGATCGCCGGGCTCATCGCCCGCCGCATCGTGACCGACGCCAAAGTGGGCGACGCCGCAACGCAGGGCGCGCGCCTCGGCATGATCCGGTTCGGCTCGCGCGTGGACATCTATCTGCCCCTCACCGCCCGCCCCGCCCCTCGCGTGCAGGTCGGCGATCGCGTGGCGGCGGGCGCAACGGTGCTCGCGGAGTACACACCATGACGGCTCCTGCCGCCCGGCCGAGACGCGGCGTACGACGGGTCGTGGTCATCGTCCCGAGCCTGTTCACGCTGTTCAACCTGTTCTTCGGGATCTGGTCGATCACGCTCGCATCGAAGGGGGAGCTGTATCGCGCCAGCTGGTTCCTCGTCTTCGCCGGGATCCTCGACACGCTGGACGGACGTGTCGCCCGGCTGTCCAACACCGGGACCCGCTTCGGTGCCGAGCTCGACAGCCTGGTGGACGTGGTGAGCTTCGGCGTGGCGCCCGCCTACCTGATGTACGAGCTGCACTTCGCGCTGGCCGGTCCCGCCGCATGGATCTTCTGTTACTTCTACGTCATGGGCGCGGCCATCCGTCTGGCGCGGTTCAACATCACCCAGGCCGGGAAGTCGAAAGCGCACTTCGTCGGCCTCCCCTCGCCCGCCGCGGGGCTGACCCTGGCCACCTACTTTCCGTTCACCCAGACGGACCTGTACGCGCAGCTGCGGGGCCTGCCCTGGCCGCTGCTGTTGAACTTCCTGATGATCGCCTGCACCATCCTCATGGTGAGCAACGTGCGGTACGCCACGCTGCCGCGCGCCAGCCTGCGCTCCTGGCGCGGGCTCTTGGGACTCCTGACCCTGCTGTGTATCGTCTTCTTCGGCATCTGGCAGCACGACGCGTTCTTCTTCCCGCTGGGGATCGCATACATGCTCTACGGCGTGGCCCGGGCGGCCCTGCTGGGCTTCTTCACCAATGGCGACGATTCCGGGGAGGCCGACATCGCCGGCCCGATCGTGATCACCGATGCCTCGGCGGATCGCGTGGACGACGCGTTCGGACCGCGCTCCCGCGGCATTTCGCCCCGGGGGCGTAGTTGATGGCCGCCTTCCGCGTGGAGATCCGCGTGATGCCGCGCGCCGCGCTGCTCGACCCGCAGGGGCAGGCGGTGAGCCACGCGCTGCACGCCCTCGGCTTCGCCGACGTGGGCGACGTGCGCGTCGGCAAGCACCTCGTGGTGCGGCTCGAAGCCTCGTCCCGTGACGACGCGGCGGCGCGGGCCCGGGCCATGTGCGATCGGCTCCTCGCCAATCCCGTCACCGAGGATTACCAGCTGCTGGTGGAGGCCGCCTGATGCATCGGGTTGCCGTGGTGGTGTTCCCCGGCTCGAACTGCGAGGCCGAGACCATCGATGCCGCGCGGAGCGCCGGCTCGGACGCCTACGCGGTGTGGCATCGCGAGACCGACCTGCGCCAGGCGAACGCGGTCATCCTGCCCGGTGGGTTCAGCTACGGCGACTACCTTCGCTCCGGCGCCATCGCGCGTTTCTCGCCGGTGATGGCCGCGGTCGCGGACCATGCGCGCGCCGGCGGCCCCGTCCTCGGCATCTGCAACGGGTTCCAGATCCTGTGCGAGGCCGGCCTGCTGCCGGGCGCGCTGATGCGCAACGGAGGGCTGCGGTTTCTGTCGCGCCCCGTGCGGGTGCGCGTGGAAGCCACCGATACGCCGTGGACTCGAGCCTACGTCCCCAACGAGGAGCTCGTCTCCCCCGTCGCGTCCGGCGACGGCCGCTATGTGGCGGACGAGCGCACCGCGGACGAGCTCGAGGCCGAGGGGCGCATCGTATGGCGCTATGTCGGAGACAACCCCAACGGCTCGACCCGGAGCATCGCCGGCGTTTCGAGCGCCGGCCGCAACGTAGTCGGTATCATGCCGCATCCCGAGCGGCGCAATGCGCAAGTGCTCGGCGGTACCGATGGCGCCCGTGTCTTTCTCTCCCTGGAGGCTGATCATGCGACGCAGCATGCTGGTGGTGTGCGCGCTGTTGGCGGGCACCACGCTGGGCTGTGACAAGATCAAGCAAGCGATAGACAAGCGCCGGAACAGTGGCCGGACGCCCGCCACCCAGACGGCGACACGCGATACCACCAAGAAGCCCGCGCCGGCCGCGGGCACACCCGCGAAGCCCGCACCCGGCACGCCGACGACGCCGGCCACTCGGACGCCGGCCGCTCCGACGCAGACGGCGACAGAGCGCCCCGCACCGCCCAGCACGCCGGCGCCGCGCCCGCCGCAGCCCGTGCTGCGCGACGAGCCGTACAATTCGGCCGATACCGGCACCATCGCTCCCGGAATGACGCAGCAGGACGTCACCGCGCTGTGGGGTCGGGCGTCGGCCGTCCGGCACGCCGGAGAGTACACCTACCTCCACTACCCGAATGGCTGCGAGCGCAGCTGCGGCACCGACGACGTCGTAATTCTCCAGAACGACAAGGTCGTGGATGTGATCCTGCGCTGGCACGGCCACGGATACAGCGGTCAGTCGTCTTCGCCGCCGGGGAAGACCCCGGTGCCCAACGTTCCCTGACACGACGAGCCCATGACCACCCCGCCGAGCCGAAACGAGGACGAATACTTCGCCCGTCGCGACGCGGAGCTGCTACGCCAGCAGCGCGAAGCGATGCAGCGTGACGCCGCCGACACCGAGCGCAAGTCGCATTACATGAAGTGCCCGAAGTGCGGCTACGACCTGATCACCGGCGACTGGGAAGGAATCCAGATCGACCAGTGCACCCATTGTCACGGGATCTGGTTCGATGCGGGCGAGGCAGAAGCGGTGCTCAAGCACCCGCACCCCAACGTCATCGCGCGGGTACTGCGGGCGGTGACGAAAGGCGTGTCCGGCGCGCGGGCCTCCGACACGTGACACGCCCGCCGGCTCCGTTTCCCGGCGATCCACCGGTCACGCCGGCCCTGGTCCGCGAACACAACCTGACGGGCGAAGAGTACGCCCGCATCGAAAAGATCCTCGGCCGCACGCCCACGTTCGCCGAGCTGGGGATCTTCTCCGCGCTGTGGAGCGAGCACTGCTCGTACAAGCACTCGAGGCCGGTGCTCAAGACGTTCCCCACCACCGGCCCCCAGGTCGTCCAGGGGCCCGGCGAGAACGCGGGGGTGCTGCGCCTGCCCGGCGGCTGGGCGGTGGCGTTCAAGATCGAGTCCCACAACCATCCCTCGGCCGTGGAGCCCTATCAGGGTGCCGCGACCGGCGTCGGCGGCATCCTGCGCGACGTGTTCACCATGGGCGCGCGGCCGGTCGCGCTGCTCAACAGCCTGCGGTTCGGTCCGCTCGACGAAGCGCGGAACCGCTACCTCTGCGCCGGCGTGGTCCGCGGCATCGGCGACTACGGCAATTGCGTCGGCGTCCCCACCCTCGGCGGCGAAGTCGACTTCGCCCCGGGGTACTCGGGCAATCCGCTGGTCAACGCCATGTGCGTCGGACTGCTGCGCGAGCGGGACCTGATCACGGCCGCGGCGCACGGCGCGGGCAACGTGCTGCTCGCCGTCGGCTCCCGCACCGGACGGGACGGCATCCACGGAGCGTCGTTCGCCTCCGAAGAGCTCACCCGCGACAGCGAGCGGCGCCGGCCCCAGGTGCAGGTCGGCGACCCCTTCACCGAGAAACTGCTGCTCGAGGCGAGTCTCGAGCTCATCGCCTCCGGCCATATCGTGGCGATCCAGGACATGGGGGCCGCGGGCCTCACCTCCTCCTCGGCCGAGATGGCGGCGCGCGGCGGCGTCGGGGTGGAGATCGATCTCGCCCGCGTCCCGACCCGTGAGCCGGGGATGACGCCGTACGAGATCCTGCTCTCGGAATCGCAGGAGCGGATGCTGGTGGTGGCGAGGCACGACCGCGTGCCGCAGGTCCAGGCGCTCGCCGCGAAGTGGGAGCTCGCGGCGACGCCGATCGGCCGCGTCACCGACGACGGCATGTACCGCTGTACCTGGGGTGACCAGGTGGTGGTCGAGATCCCGGGCCGGCCGCTGGTGGAAGATTGTCCCGTCTATCACCCCGACGCCCGCGAGGATGAGGAGGCCATCCGTCTCCGCGCCGAGCGTCCCGCTCCCCGCTCCCCGCTCCCCGATGTCACAGCGACCTTGCTCGCCCTCCTGGACCATCCGCCCATCGCTTCGAAGCGCTGGATGTTCGAGCAATACGACTCGACCGTGCGGGCAGACACCGTGATCGCCCCCGGCGGCGACGCCGGCGTCATCCGGACGCGCCACGCCCCCTTCGGTCTCGCCCTCACCACCGCCTGCAACGCCCGGTACGTCCGCCTGCGCCCCTACGAAGGCGGCAAGGCCGCGGTCGCCGAGGCCGCGCGCAACGTGGCGTGTACCGGCGCGCGGCCGTACGGCGTCACCGATTGCCTGAATTTCGGCAACCCCGAGCGGCCCGCCGTGTTCTTCCAGTTCACGGAGGCGTGTCGCGGCATCGCGGAGGCCTGCCGGGAGCTGGAGACGCCGGTGACCGGCGGCAACGTTTCCTTCTATAACGAGAGTCCCGGCGGAGCCGTGGACCCGACGCCCGTGATCGGGATGGTGGGCCTGCTGGCGCGCGCCGAGCAGGCCGTGCCGAGTCACGCGCGGGTCGCCGGCGACCGGGTCTTCCTCCTCGGACTCACGCGCGCCGAGCTCGGCGGATCGGCTTACTGGGAGGCGGTGCTGGACTGCCGCGGCGGCGAGCCGCCACGGGTGGACCTGGCCGCCGAACGCCGCCTCGTGACGCTGCTCGTGACGGCTGCGGAGCGCGGTCTCATGCGCTCGGCGCACGACTGCTCGGACGGCGGCCTCGGGGTGGCGCTGGCGGAAGTCGCGATGGGCGGACCGTACTACGAGGGCGGAGTCGGACTGGACCTGGATCTCACCGGGTACGGCGACCGCCTGGCGGCCGACGAGCTGCTGTTCAGCGAGACGCAGGCGCGCGCCGTCGTCACCTGCGCACCGGAACGCGCCACGGCCATCGCGGCGCTGGCGGCCGAGCATGGCGTGCCGGTGTGCGACATCGGCGCCGTGGGGCGCGCCGCCGGGGAGCTGCGGCTGCGCTTGCGCGACGCGACGATCCTCGTGCCCGTCGCCCGGCTGCGCGAGGTATATTTCTCCGCGATCCCCCGTCGCCTGGGCGACTGACCACACTATGTGCGGCATCATCGGCGTATCCGGCGTTCCCGACGCAGCCCGCGTCGCCTATCTCGGACTCTACAGCCTGCAACACCGCGGCCAGGAGTCCGCGGGGCTGGTGTCCGTGGACGGCGAGGGCGTGGCTCGCTCGCACCGCGGCATGGGACTCGTGGCCGACATCTTCACCGAGCCGGTGCTCGCGGGACTGCCCGGCGACGTCGCCATCGGCCACACGCGCTACTCGACCTCCGGCAGCTCGGTCCTGGCCAATGCCCAGCCAATCCTCGCCCGCTACCGCGAGGGTCCCCTGGCCCTGGGTCACAACGGCAACCTCACGAATGCCGCCCAGCTGCGCGCCGATCTCGTGGACAAGGGCTCGATCTTCCAGACGTCCTCGGACAGCGAAGTGCTGGTGCACCTCATCGCCCGCTCCGAGGCCCGCGAGATCGAGGACCAGCTGCTGGACGCCCTGGAACGCGTGGAGGGCGCCTACTCCCTGGTCGTGACCATCGGCCGCACGCTGTACGCCATCGTGGACCCGCGCGGCTTCCGGCCGTTGTGGCTCGGGAAGCTCGGCGCCGGGCACATCGTCGCCTCGGAGACCTGCGCGTTCGACCTCATCGGCGCCACTCCGGTCCGGGAGCTCGAGCCGGGTGAGTTCCTGCGCATCGCGGGGCCCGAAGTCGACCGCCTGCCGCCGCTCGCCGTCAAGCCGGCGCGCCGCTGCGTCTTCGAGCTCGTGTACTTCTCGCGCCCCGACAGCACCATCTTCGGCCGCTCGGTGGACCGCGTGCGGCGCGCCCTGGGCCGGGAGCTGGCACGCGAACATCCGGCGCCGGGCGCCGACTGCGTCTTCTCGGTGCCGGATTCCTCGAACGCCATGGCCCTGGGATTCTCCGACGAGTCCGGGATCAAGCTCGAGCACGGTCTCATCCGCAATCACTATGTCGGGCGCACCTTCATCAACCCGACCCAGGCAGGCCGCAACGCCAAGGTGAAGATCAAGTTCAACCCGGTGCGCGACGTGCTCGCGGGCAAGCGGGTGGTCGTGGTGGACGATTCCCTGGTCCGCGGCACCACCAGCAAAGGCCTGGTGCAGATGATCCGCGCCGCCGGGGCCCTCGAGGTGCACTTCCGGGTCGCCTCGGCTCCCATCACGGGCCCCTGCTATTACGGCATCGATACGCCGAACAAGTCGGAGCTCATCGCGTCGAGCCACACGATCGAGGAGATCCGCCGCCACCTCGGCGTGGACTCCCTGGGCTACCTCTCCCTCGACGGGATGCTGCGGGCGGCTGGCGGCGACTCGTCCGGCTTCTGCCACGCCTGCTTCTCCGGGCAATACCCGACCGCGATCCCCGAGGAGTCCGCGCCCGACCGCCAGGCGACTCCCCTCGTTCCCGTCATCGTCTAACACCCTCACTCAGGCCGGTCATGCCGTCGCTCGAGCGCTTCGTCTACTCCTTCGGCCCGGGTCGCGCGGACGGCTCGGCCGCCATGCGGGACGTGCTGGGCGGCAAGGGCGCGGGGCTCGCCGAAATGGCGAACATCGGACTCCCCGTGCCGCCCGGCTTCACCATCTCGGCCAAACTCTGCCTGCGCTATCTCGAAGACGGAACGTTTCCCGACGAGCTGCGCGAAGAAGTGGGCCGCCACCTGAAGCAGGTCGAACAGGCGACCGACCGGAAGCTGGGCGATCCTGCGAGCCCGCTGCTCGTTTCGGTGCGGTCCGGCGCCGCCGTCTCGATGCCGGGGATGATGGAGACCATCCTGAACCTCGGATTGAACGACGAGACCGTGGAGGGATTGATCGCCGGCTCCGGCAATCCCCGCTTCGCCTACGACTCCTACCGCCGCTTCGTGATGATGTACGGCGACGTCGTCTTCGACCTCGGCAAGGAGCCGTTCGAGGAGGTCCTGGAGGCGGTGAAACGCCGCCGCAAGGCCGCCCGCGACATCGACCTGCCCCCCGAGGACCTCAAGGCGCTGGTGCACGAG
>DATGDE010000374.1:0-2114 GCA_035311125.1 Gemmatimonadales bacterium | reverse complement strand
CCAGCCTGGCGGCGCATTTCGCGGAAGCCGCGTGCCGGCGCGGAGAGCGCTGCCTCTACTTCGCTTTCGAGGAGTCTCCGGACCAGATCGCGCGCAACATGGGGTCGATCGGCATCGACCTGGCGCCCTGGATCCGCCGGGATCTACTGCGCATTCACGCCCGGCGGCCGACCGCCCTGGGTCTGGAAGCCCACCTCGTCGCGATGCATCGGCTCATCGACGAGTGGCGGCCGCGGGTGGTGGTCGTGGACCCGGTCACCAACATGATCGCGGTCGGCAGCGAGACCGAGGTGAAGGCGATGCTCGCCCGGCTCATCGATTTCATGAAACTGCGGCAGATCACGGCGCTCTTCACCTCCCTGACCGAAGGGGGCGGTGCGGCCGAGCGGACCGACCTCGGCGTGTCGTCGTTGATGGACGTCTGGATGCTGGTCGGGAATCCGGAATCGAACGGCGAGCGCAATCGGACGATCCAGATCGTCAAGGCCCGGGGCATGGCGCACTCGAACCAGGTGCGCGAGTTCGTGATGACCGGCCACGGCGTCACCCTGGTGGACATCAGCCGCCGGGCCGACGGCAGCGTCGCCATCGGGTCGGCCCGGGGGGCCGATCAGCGACACGCACTCGCGGGTGGTGCGAAGCCGAACCGCTCGCACCGGGCGAAATGAAGAACGGCGCGAACCGCACCTGGCGGCTGCGGCTGTACGTGGCGGGGCAGACGCCGAAATCGATCACCGCCCTCGCCAACCTGCGGCGCCTGTGCGACGGCCACCTCGCGGGCCGCTACCGCATCGAAGTGGTCGATCTCGTGCGGCAGCCGCATCTGGCGCGCCGGGACGACATCGTCGTGGTCCCGACGCTGGTGCGCCAGCTGCCGCCGCCGATCCGCAAGATCATCGGTGACCTCTCGAACGTGGAGCGAGTCCTGGTTGGACTGGACGTGTCGCCGCGTGATGACGGGGACTGAGCAGCGCGCGCCGTGATCAGGAAACGCAAGGCGTCGCGCCACCCTCGGGAGGGCGTCGAGGAGCTCCGCAGCCGGGTCCAGGCCGCCGAGGATACGCTGCGCGCCATTCGGACGGGGGAGGTGGATGCCCTGGTGGTTGCACACGCCGGGGACGACCACGTCGTGACGCTCCAGGGCGCGGACCTGCCGTATCGCATGCTGCTCGACCAGATGTACGCGGGCGCGGTGACGCTGACCCCGGACGGCGTCATCGTCTACTGCAACCAGCGGTTCGCCGACATCGTCCGGACGCCGCTGGCACGCGTCATCGGCTCGGCGCTGCACCGGTTCGTGCCGCCCGCCGGGCAGTCGACGCTCGCGGCGCTGCTCGATCCGGCGAGCCGGGACCGGACGAAGGGCGAGCTCGCGCTCCGAGCGGGAGACGGGACCCTGGTGCCGGTGTCGCTCACCTTCGCGCCATTGCGGCTGGGGGGAATCGGCCACGTCAGCGGGGTGATCGGCGTGGTCGTGGATGCCACCGAGCGGAAGCAGCAGGAGGAGCTCCGGAGCCGGCTGATCGAGCAAGTGATGACGGCCCAGGACGCGGAGCGGGGGCGGATCGCCCGTGAGCTGCATGACGAGACCGGGCAGGCGCTGACGGCCCTCCTGGTGGGGTTGCGCACGATCGAGGAAGCCCGGACCACGGCGGAGGCGGTCGAGCTGGCGCAACGGCTGCGGGAGGTCGCCGCCCGAACGCTGCGCGATGTGGGACGCCTGGCCCGGGGGCTCCACCCCAGCGTCCTCGACGATCTGGGGCTCGCCGTGGCGGTGACCCGCCACGTGCAGGAGTTCGCCCGGGTGCACGGGATCGCGGAGGAGACGCGGATCGAGGGGATCGATGGGAATCCCCCGTCGCCGGTGGTGCAGACCACCGTGTACCGGGTGCTGCAGGAAGCGCTGACCAACGTCGCGAAGCACGCCGGCGCGCGGCGCGTGCGCGTTCGCCTGACGTGCGACGCGGCGGCGGTCGCGCTGCGCGTGCAGGATGATGGCGAGGGTTTCGAGCCGGGCGCGGTTGGTCGCCGAGGCCTCGGTCTCCGCAGCATGGAGGAGCGGGCCGCGCTGCTCGGCGGTGTGGTAAAGATCGCATCCGCTCGCGGGAAGGGCA
>DATGDE010000373.1:0-7606 GCA_035311125.1 Gemmatimonadales bacterium | reverse complement strand
GGCACCCTCTCCTCGTTCTCCTATTCGGGCAGCGGCCTGGGGAACCTGCTCGACAACCTCAGCGGCTCGGCGTTCTATCTCGACCAGACCCACCGCATCAATTGGGGGGTGGGGGCCTACCGGCAGCGCGGGTTGTTCTACGAGGGGGATTTTACCACCCTGTTCCAGGAGACGAGCTACGGCATTCTCGGACAGGTGCGCTATCCGTTCTCCCGCTTCCGGCGACTCGAGGCGGAGTTCCGTCTGGAGCATTCGAACCGCTTCGACTTCGTCAATCCGGTCGCTGCCGAGCCGCGCCGCGTCGCGTGGCTCGCCGCGAACTACCTCACCTATGTGAAGGACAACAGCCTGTGGCTGCCCACCGGTCCGATCGACGGCGAGCGGTACAGCTTCACGGCGGGCCTGGTGAACGACGTGAATCACGGTCGCTTCGACTCCTACGTATTTTCGGGCGATGCGCGGCACTACTTCCGGACATCGCGGCACAGCGCGCTCGCCGTGCGCGCGCTGGGCTACTGGACGGGAGGGGATCGGCCGCGCCTCATCAACATCGGCGGCTCCTGGGGTCTGCGGGGATACCCGTACTTCGGGTACGTCTCCGGCACGCGCGCCTGGCTGCTCTCGGCCGAGTGGCGTTTCCCGATCACCGACTATCTCGCCCTGGGATTCCCGTTCGGCGCGGCGCAATTCCCGGGCGTGCAGGGGGCCCTCTTCAGCGACGTTGCGCGGGCGTGGACGCCGGCCACACAGGGTCGGGGGACGCTGGGCAGCTGGGGAGTGGGATTCCGCATGCCGATCGTCGACGCGCTGGTGCTGCGCCTCGACGTCGGCTACCGCTACCACCGCGGCGACATCACCTCGTACGGTCTGCCGTCCCGGGACCGGAGCGCCCGCTTCGCGGACTTCTTCTTCGGGTTCAACTATTGAACGGCAAGCGCTTGCTTGACCGCCTCGGCGGGGGTTCCTACATTGCCGCATGTTTCGCGCTGGCCGCCTGTTACGGCCGCCCGGCGCCGCTCGTGCCGGAGCCGGTCGCGGTCGTGTCGCGCGACAGCATCGCGGTGTGGAGCCGCGGGAGCGGTCCCACCCGCCCCACGGCGCTGCGCTTCCGGTGGCGCTATCACGACGACCGGCGCAGCGGCGGCGGGCGCGGCACGGCGCGGGTGGCGCCGCCGGACTCCGTCCGCGTGGACTGGGCGACTTCGCTCAACATCAAGACCGGCGCGGCGGTCGTGCTGGGCGATTCGCTGCAGTGGGCGGATCCGCAGGAGGACTATCCCTCCTCGGTGACTCCGGCCGTCCAGCTCGTCTGGACCGCGCTGGGGGTCGTGCGTCCGCCCGGCGCAACGGCGGCGCTGTTCGGCGGCAGCGACTCGACGCGAGCGGTATGGCGCTATGCTGAGGGGCGCGACACGCTCGACTTCCGCCAGGGCTGGGGCGTGCCGCGGACGCTCGAGGCGGAATGGCGTCGCGACGGAACGGTGATGGCGCGTGGCCGCACGGTACTCGGGCCCGGCGGGCTGCCCGAGAGTGCACGGATCGATGTCCCGAAGAGGTCGGCACGGTTTGAGATCACGTTCGTGGCGGTGGATTCGGGAGCGACGTTCGCTCCGGCGCTGTGGCGTAGTCGCCGCTAGCATCGCCGGGCTGGCGCTGACCGGTTGCCTGTACGGGTTCGCCGGTGGCGGCTTGCCGAACATCAAGACCGTCGCGATTCTGCCGTTCGACAACGATACGCCGGAGCCCGCGCTGACGTCGGAAGTGGCCAACGCCGTGCATGAGGCGATCGAGGGTCGGCTGGGATTGCGCGCGGCCGGCGAGGCGACCGCCGACGCGGTCGTGCGGGGGCGGATCGCCCGCTACGATCCCGACCTGCCCGTGGGCGTGCAGACCGGAACCGGAGAGGCCAACGTCACGCGTCGGCAGATCCAACTGACGGTGGACATCACGATCCTCGACCAGCGCGACGGGCGGACCCTCTGGCAACGGCAGGGACTCACGGTCACCGCCGACTACCAGCCGCCGCAGGAAGCGGAGGGCCGGAAGACCGCCTTGCAGAAACTCGTCACCGAGATCGTGGACGGAGCGCAGTCCCAATGGTGATTGCGGCGTCCCGGCAGCCACGGCGGGGAGCGAGCACCACCGGGTGTCTCCTGTCGCTGCTCGTGCTCGTGGCGGTGCTGTACTACGGGGTCAACATCGGCGAGCTCTATTTCCGCTACTACCGTCTCGTGGACGAAATGGGCTCGCAGGCGCGGGTCGCGGCGGCGCTCGACAACGGCACCATCGAACGTCGCATCGACGCGGCGATCCAGGACATCGGCCTGCCCGACGACGCCGCCTCGAACCTGCAGATCACCCGGTCTGCTTCGCCGCGGGAGATCACGATCGAGAGCCAGTACTCCGAGTCCGTCCACCTGCCGCTGTTCGATCACACCTTCCAGTTTCATCCCAAGGTCACTGAGCCGCTGTGAGGTGAGCACCGCCTCCAAGATCCGGTCGCGTGAGGACGCTGTACGGTGGCGCGCGGCCCAGGGTGGTCCGGTGGTGTTCACCAACGGGGTGTTCGACCTGCTTCACGTGGGCCACGTGGCGTTGCTGGAGGCGGCGCGCGCCGAGGGCGCAGCGCTCGTGGTCGGCGTCAATTCGGACGAGTCCGCGCGGCGGCTGGCGAAGGGCGCCGACCGGCCGCTCGTGCCGTGGGCCGAGCGCGCACGGGTGCTCGCCGCCCTGGCGTGCGTGGATTGCGTCGTTCCGTTCGACGAGACGACGCCGCTCGAGCTGATTCAGGCGCTGCGACCCGATGTGCTGGTGAAGGGCGCCGACTACGCGCTCGAGCAGATCGTCGGCGCCGCGGCGGTGGCCGGCTGGGGTGGAAGGGTCGTGCGGGTCCCGCTCGTACCGGGGCGATCCACGACGGATCTCTTGCGGCGGGTGCGCGACTCGTGAAGCTGCTCGTCGCCACCCGCAGCCCCGGGAAGACCCGGGAGATTCGCGAGCTGCTGAGCGGGATTGCCTGGGAGGTCGTTTTCCCGGACGAGCTGGAATTGGAGCGGCTGCCGGAGGAGGACGAGCTGGAGCACACTGACAGTTACGTCGGCAACGCGGTGTCCAAGGCGCGGCACTTTGCGCGACGCAGCGGGCTGCCCACCGTGGCCGACGATTCGGGACTGGAGGTCGATGCGCTGGGCGGAGCGCCGGGGGTGCGCTCGGCACGGTTCGCGCTCGAGCAGGCGACCGTGGCGTCGGGCCAATCGCTCGACGACGCGAACAACGCCCTCTTGCTGGCGCGGCTCAGCGGCGTGCCGGCGGAGCAGCGTACGGCCCGGTACCGCTGCGTCGTCGCCCATCTCGCCGCGCCAGGGGACGCGCCAGAGATCGTCGAGGCCACGTGCGAGGGGAGGGTGCTGCCGGAGCTCCGCGGGAGCGGCGGGTTCGGCTACGATCCGCTGTTCTTCTCGGACGACCTGCAACGCGGCTTCGGCGAGGTTCCGACGGCCACGAAGCACCGCGTCTCACACCGCGGGCGGGCGTTCCGGGCGTTGATCGACGTGCTGCAGCGTCGCCCGGTGTCCTAGTTATGTTGTGGTCGTCGATGTCCTCAGCGACTCAGCCTCTGAGCGCCTGAGCGCCTGGCAGTCCCGGGGCGTAGCGCAGTCTGGTAGCGCGTCTGGTTTGGGACCAGAAGGTCCCGGGTTCAAATCCCGGCGCCCCGACTCTCGTTTCACCTCTACTTCATATCCGTTTCCCGCTCGCAAGGACAGATTGCGCGGTTGATGGGCCAGAGGGGCTCATACTTCCCATGAACCACTCTGGCTCACGCTTCCCAGGAGGGAATCATGTTCAAGCTTTCCATCGCCGGGATCGCGCTCGCCCTTTTGGCAGGCGCGGCCGCGGCGCAGCAACCGCCAGCCAAACCAAAACCCCCGCAACAGCCGACGGCTACGCCGGCGAAGATTTCACTCGCGGCAGTCGCCGGGAAGTGGAAGGTGCGCGCGACGGATCTGTCGGGCGCCAACGTGGTTGAAGTCGAGCTGACCGCCACGGCCGACAGCTCGGACTGGACGATCGTCGGTGCAAACCGGCCGCCCATTCGGGAGCGCATCGTCGCCGTGGCGGGTGACAGCATCGTGGGCGAGGCTGGCCCCTACGAGAGCTTTCTTCTCAAGGGTGTTCAGGTCACGCAGCGCGACGTGTACCGGCTCAAGGACGGGAAGTTGGTGAGCACGATGATAGGGCACTACGCAACCGCACGAGGCGACTCGGTGACTCACCGGCGGAGCGTGGGAACACGGGTGCCGTAGGGGAGACTCGTCTCAAGCGCACTTGGGGCTCGCGTGGCGTAACGGAGTCCCATTCAAAAAAAAAAGATCCGAAAAGAGAGCCCCCGTCGACGCTGACGGGGGCCCTGGCTGAGCGGCCGCCACTAGGCCGACAGCATCGCCTCTCCATCGAGAGCCCCCAAGTTGCGTCCCGGTCCAGATCTCAGCCCCGACTTCACTCAGGTCTTGATGTATCGAAATGGTCCACGGCCGACGGAATCGATCCAGACCGACTGACGGTCACGCGTCACATGCCGTCTCGGAAGTAGAAGAAGCTGACAGACTTCGCCCCACCCCCGGCGGTTGGCCTCCCGCTTGCGTCCCCGTTACCCGGGTGCCGTCTGGTCACACAACCACGTGAGATTCAGGAGCATAAACGGATGAGCATGCATCGAATTCCACGCGCTGTCGCTGCCGTCGCTCTGACGACCGTTGCGGTTCTTGCCGCGTGCAGCAACAGCACGGGTCCGCTGGCGCCCTTCCAGCCCCAGATCAGCAATGTGGCCGACAACTTCCAGTTCCAGGCCACCGGGGTGACGAACGCTACGTGGACCTACACCTATAGCTGGTCGAATTCCGGGGACAGTGCGACCGTCAACCAGGCGACCACGGTCACCGCGGGCTCGGCTATGCTCACTATCTTCGACAAGAATGGCACACAGGTGTACACGCAGTCCCTGAATGCAAACGGGACGTTCGGCATGACCAAGGGCGTCGCCGGCGCCTGGACCGTCAAGGTCGCATTCGTGAATTACGCTGGCACCGTGAATTTTCGGGTGCAAAAAGCCTAGCGCGGGATCGTGGCATCAGTCTGGCGGGGCAGGCCCGGCACTCACCAGGCCTGCCCCGCCTTCTGCGGTGGCCAGCATGGCATCCCCGGCCGCACTTCACTACAATACCACTCAGCGTGCCGGCGACTATTCGATCTCTCGCCGACTCGTCGTCATTATCCCACTCAGTCTGTAGCGGGCGCCCGTAGCTCAGTTGGACAGAGCATCGGCCTTCTAAGCCGAGGGTCGCAGGTTCGAATCCTGCCGGGCGCGTTCTGCTCTCCGGTCGCTTCCTCATCAAGCTGCCCTCAAACACGCGGGCCCCGGCCGATGGCCGGGGCCCGCGAAGAGAGCGCGCGGGAACTCAGTGGCTCAGCGTGATCGGCACCCCGATCGTCACCAGGAGATCCGCCTGCAGCTTCGAGCCGTTGGCCGAGTTCGGCGCCGGCGACGTCACTTGGGCGAGCCGGGGATCGAAGGAATAGAGATTGAGCTCCGCCGCCAGATTGAGCGCGAACTTCGGCGTGACCGAGGCGCGCACTCCCGCGCCGAGGATGCCCGCCACCGAAGTGAGCTTCGCACCGACCCCATCGGGTGAGTTCTCCTTGAAGGCCTGCCACGCCGTATCGCCCCGGCTGACGATCCCGGCGCCCACAATGAAGTGGAGGTTGGTTCGCTGTGGCCGATACAGGAACCGGCCACTCGCCTGCATGATCCGGCCCTTGCCTGACGCCGCCAGGCCGAACCCGGAAATGCCCACCCGTTCTTCCGCGCGACTCGGCGCGTACGCGAAGGAGCCTTCGATGCCGATGGTGTTGGAGACCCAGTAGCTGAGACGCCCTCCGACTGCGAAGGCGTTCAGCTGATGGCCCGTCACGTTACTACCATCCTTGTTGCAGTCCGTGCACATCTTCGTGAGGGCGTAGTAACTGCCCACGAAAGGGGTCAACTCGATCTTCCCCTGTGCGTGCGCGGCACTCGGAACCGCCGCGGTGGCGCCTGCCAGGATCCCCGCGAGTGTCAGCCCCCTGCCGATCCGCTTGATCATGGACACGGTATCTCCCCTGGGTGGAATGAACGGTGACGTACTCTCAATGTGCTTCGACCGGTGCCGGGCTCGGCCGGCCCGTGGCCGTGCCGTCGCCGAGTTGACCGCGGGCGTTGCCGCCCCAGCAGAGGACGGCTTGGGCACGCGTGACGCCGCAGGTATGCGTGCCCCCGGCGCTCACCGACGCGAGCGGCTGGCTCAGCGCGACCGCGACAGGCGCCGTCCGGTCCAGCCGCGAGCCGTCGCCCAATTGTCCGTCGCGGTTGCGGCCCCAGCAGAAGGTATCACCCGCCTCGGTCAGGGCGCACGTATGCTCCGGGCCCGCCGCGATCGTGGTGAACACCCGGGTGCCCGACACGAGCACTGGCCGGTCGCGCTCGCTCTTGCTGCCGTCGCCGATCTCACCCGCCACGTTCGCGCCCCAGCAGTACGCCTTGCCCCCCTGAGCCAGGGCGCAACTGTGGCTTCCTCCGGCCGCCAGCTCGGTGAACTTCACGTTCGCGTCGACCGCGACGGGCTCCGATTGCGTTTCGCGCGCGCCGCGTCCCAGCTGTCCGGAGAATCCGTCTCCCCAGCAGAACACCCGGCCGTCGCTCGCGAGGCCGCATGTATGGTCGGAGCCGGCTGCCAGTTCCTTGAACTTCACGTCCCCGGTGACGCGCCGGGGCACGTTGGCGCCCCGGGTGCTCCCGTCGCCCAGCTGCCCGGTACCGTTGTCACCCCAGCACCAGGCGGCGCCGTCGCCCGTCAGCCCGCACGTGTGCCGCGCGCCGGCCGTGAGTGCGACGAACACGTGCCCGCCGGCTACTGCCGCGGGGGCGGGTGATCCGCTGGTATGTCCGCTGCCGAGCTGCCCCTTGGTGTTCAAACCCCAGCAGATCGCTGTCCCGCCTTGCGTCAGGCCGCAGGTGTGGTCGGTGCCGGCGACGAGTTCGGTGAAGGCGCCCGCGCTCACCTGGAGCGGCGCCGCGGCCGACGCACCGCTGGCGGCGCCGCCCAGTTGGCCGGCGGCATTGTTGCCCCAGCAGACAGCGGCGCCGTCCTGCGCGATCCCGCACGAGTGGGAGCCCCCCGCAACGACGGCGCGGCGGGGCAGCAGGCGCGATGCCGTCTCGGTGGCGGTCGGCGGAGCCGGCTGCGCCGGCGGCTGCACGCCGGGCTGGGCCGGGGCGGGAGTGGGCGAGGGATTCGCGGCGACGGGGGAGGGGGCCGGTACGGTGATCGTCGCCGTTGCCGTGATGCCGTCGCTCTCCGCGGTGATGGTCGTCGTCCCTGCGCCGACGGCGGTGACCATGCCGGTCGCCGACACCGTGGCCACCGACGGGTTACCGGAGGACCATCGCACCTCCCGGTCGCGCAGCGCGCCGCCCCGGGCGTCGCGCAGGGCGACGGAGAGCGTGGCGGTCTTGCCGACGATCAGCGTGAAGGTGGTGGGCGACAGCGTCACCCGGGCCACCGGCACGGCC
>DATGDE010000372.1:0-16194 GCA_035311125.1 Gemmatimonadales bacterium | reverse complement strand
GGCCACAGGACCCGCAGATTCCGCTGGCCGTCGCAGGCGGCATCACCACGATCCAGGCGCTCCCGGGCTCGGCGAACCTGATCGGCGGCCGCAGCGCCGTCCTCAAGCTGATCCCCGCCCGGACCGTGCAGGAGATGAAGTTCCCCGGCGCCCCCTACGGTCTGAAGATGGCGTGCGGTGAGAATCCCAAGCGGGTGTACCGCAATCGGGGACCCTCGACGCGCATGGGCAACATGGCGGGCTACCGCGCGGCGTTCATCCAGGCCGAGGGATACCGCCAGCGTTGGGACAAGTGGAACAGCACGCATCAGGGGGACCCGCCGCAGCGCGATCTGAAGCTTGAGTCGCTGGCCGAAGTGCTGCGCGGCAACATGCTGGTGCAAAACCACTGCTACCGCGCCGACGAGATGGCCCAGATGCTGGATCTGGCCCACGAATTCGGCTTCAAGATCCGCTCGTTCCACCATGCGGTCGAGGCCTACAAGATCGCCGATCTGCTGGCACGGGAGGGCACGGCGGTTTCGGTGTGGGCCGACTGGTGGGGCTTCAAGGAAGAGGCGATGGACGGGATTCACGAGAATGCCGCGCTGGTCCAGGCGGCGGGGGGCCGCGTGGTGATTCATTCGGACGACCCGGGCGGCATCCAGCGACTCAACCAGGAGGCCGGGAAGGCGATGTACGCGGGCAATCGACGCGGCATCCCCGTCACGCGCGACCAGGCACTGCGCTGGATCACGGCAAACCCGGCCTGGGTGCTCGGGATCGATTCGATCGTCGGCACGCTCGAGCCGGGGAAGATGGCCGACGTCGTCGTGTGGTCCGCCGATCCGTTCTCCGTGTACGCCAGGGCCCTGCAGGTCTACAACGACGGATGGCTCGTCTACGACCGCAACGACCCCGCGCGCCAGCCGCGCACCGATTTCGAGCTCGGCCAGGTCCCGGCCTCGGGAGGTGTCCGATGATCTCGTTCCTGCTGGCACAGACCATCGCCATCACGGGCGGCACCGTATACACGGTGTCCGGGCCGAAGATCGAGCACGCGACCATCCTCCTGCGCGACGGCCGCATCGCCGCGATCGGCAGCAGTGTCACCGTGCCGGCCGAGGCCACGCGGATCGACGCGACCGGGAAGTGGATCACACCCGGTTTCATCGACGGCGGCGGGCAGATGGGCCTGGTGGAGATCGGGGCCGTGCCCGGGACGCGGGAAGGACGCGTGCAGGGCGATACGATTGCCGCGTCGTTCAACGTGGCCGAGGGCATCAATCCCGCTTCCCAGCTCATCCCCGTCACGCGCATCGAAGGGATCACGACGACGCTGGCCGCGCCGGGCGGGCACCTCGTGAGTGGCCAGGCCGTGCTGATCGACCTGGACGGCGCGACCATCGAGCAGATGCTCGTGAAGTCTCCGATCGGGATCGTGGCCGACCTCTCGGAGAACGCCAAGGACGAGGGGGGCGGCTCACGCGCGGCGGTGGTGCAGCGCCTGCGCTCGACCTTCCACGACGCACTGGAATACGAACGGCGCCGGATGGACTATCGCCGCGCCCAGATCGAACCGCTCTCCGCCTCGGAGGCGGATCTCGAGGCGTTGCTGCCGGTGCTCCACGGCGAGCTGCCGCTCATCGCCATCGCCAACCGCCGGAGCGACATCGAAAGCGCGCTGCGGCTGGCACGGGAATTCAAGCTCCGGCTGATCCTGGCCGGCGCGCAGGAAGGATGGGAAATGGCCGGACAGATCGCCGCCGCCGGCGTCCCGGTCCTGGTGCAGCCGCTCGACAACATCCCATCCTACGACGCGCTGGGAGTGCGCTACGAGAACGCCGCGGCCCTGGCCAAGGCCGGCGTCAAGGTCGTCCTGCTCGAGAGCGACACGCACAACACCCGCAACCTCCGCCAGGAAGCCGGCAATGCGGTCGCGAACGGCCTGCCCTGGGATCAGGCGCTCCGGGCCGTCACCCTCTCAGCGGCGGAGGTCTTCGGCGTGGCGGATCGCTACGGCTCGCTCGAGGTGGGAAAGGTGGCGAACGTCGTCGTCTGGTCCGGCGATCCGTTCGAGTTCTCGACGGGAGTGGAGCACGTGTACATCCGTGGCCGGGAAATCCCGCTGACCAGCCGTCAGACCGAACTGTTCGAGCGGTACAAGAAGCTGCCCCCGGCGTACTAGGCGGACGAGGGCGGACAGGAGCGGAAGCCAAATGGCGGAAGAGACACCAGCCTCTTCCGCCCTTGACCGCCTTCGTCCGCCCTTGTCCGCCTATTTCGGGTAGACGCTCACCTGCATCCGCTTCTTGTCCTTGTGCTCGAACTTCACGTGACCGTCCACCACGCTGAATAGCGAATCGTTCGAGGCCCGCCGGACGTTCTCGCCAGGGTGGAACTTCGTGCCGCGCTGCATCACGATGATGCTGCCCGCCGTCACGAACTCGCCGCCGTAGCGCTTCACGCCCAAATACTTGGGCTGCGAATCGCGACCGTTGCGGGAGGAGCCTACGCCCTTCTTGTGCGCCATGGGATCCTCAGCCGACCGTTACGTCGGCGATCTTCACTTCGGTGAACGGCTGCCGGTGCCCGGCGTGCCGCCGGTACCCCGCGCGCCGGGCGAATCGATAGATCTTGACCTTCGGACCCTTGCCGTGCCGCACCACTTCCGCCGTAACCTTGGCGCCGCGCACCACGGGCTGCCCCGCATGCACCTTCTTGCCGTCGCTCGTCAGCAGCACCCGGTCGAACGTGACCGTAGCGCCGGGCTCCGCCTCGAGCAGCGGCACCTGGATCGTTCTTCCGGTTTCGGCGCGGAACTGCTGCCCGCCGGACACGAAAATGGCGTAGGTCATAGGGCGCGAACTCTAATGGCGACTTGGGGTTCCGTCAAGCCACCGCATATTGCTCCGTCACGTCCCGGCCGGCCGGCTTGGCCATCATGCGGAATTCGTCCAGTCGCATCATGGGATCGTCACGCACCTCGAGCTCGAGCCCCGTCTGCTTCTCCAATTGCCGCAGGAAGTTGGGTTCCTGCTCGACGAGGTAGAGCGCGACCTCCGGGTGCAGCCGGACGGCGAGCTGGCGCTCCTTGTGATCCGCCCCCACCCGCTTCAGAGACCGCTCCATCCGGCGCACCACGACCTCCGGCCGGAAGACGCGCCCCGTCCCCGAGCAGGTCGGGCAGGCGGCCGTCATCGACTGTAACAGCGACGGCCGCACCCGCTGGCGGGTCATCTCCACCAGACCCAATTCGCTGACGGCGAACGCCTTGGTCCGGGCCCGGTCGCGCCCCAGGTGGGTACGCAGCTCCTGGAGCACCTTGTCGCGGTTGCCACGCGTCTCCATGTCGATGAAATCCACTACCACGATGCCGCCGATGTCGCGCAGCCGGAGCTGCCGCGCTACTTCGCGGGCCGCCTCCACGTTGGTGCGCAGGATCGTGCTCTCCGGGTCCTTCTTCCCGGTATAGCGTCCAGTATTCACGTCGATCGAGGTGAGCGCTTCAGTGGGCTGGATGATCAGGTACCCGCCGGTGGGCAAGTCCACGCGCTGCTGAAACAGACCCCGGATCTCGGCTTCGATGTCGTACTTGTCGAACAGCGGCGTCTCGTCGTGATACAGGTGCACGCGTTCCAGCAGCTCCGGATCGATCTGCTTCAGGTACTGCTCGATCTCGGCGTGCAGCGGGCGCGAGTCCACGAGCAGGGAGTCGACTTTGTCGCTGAAGAGGTCGCGCACGATGCCGCGCGTCAGGGTCGTCTCCCGCTGCAGCAGCGCGGGCGCCCGCACCGACCCGGACTTGCGTTTGATCTTCTTCCAGATGCCGAGCAGGTGGTCGATCTCGCGCCGGCATTTGTCCTCGGTGAGATCGTCGGCGACGGTGCGGATGATCCATCCCCCCTCGTCCTTCGGGACGAGGTGGGATACCATCTCACGCAATTTGGCCCGTTGATCGCGCCCTTCGATCTTGCGCGAGACGCCGACGCGGGACGCGAACGGCATGTAGACGAGGAACCGGCCGGCGAGAGAGACCTGCGCGGTGACGCGCGGCCCCTTGGTGCTGATGGGCTCCTTGATGACCTGCACCAGCTTGGCTTCGCCCCGCTTCAACTCTTCGGCGACGTTGGGTACTCGCCGGCGCTGGCGACCGCGGGCTCCCCCACCCCCCGCACCGGAGCCGTTGCCGTCGGCGCCGTCCTCGTCCTCGTCGGATGGCTCGGCGGGATCCTCCTCGTCCTCGGCTTCGACGAGGTCGGAGGCGTGCAGAAAGGCGCTCTTTTCCGCCCCTATGTCGACGAAGGCCGCCTGAATACCAGGCAGCACAGCCTCGACACGACCCAGATGGATGTCGCCGACGGTGCGGCGCGTGTCGGGGCGGTCGACCAGCAACTCAACAAGGCGGTCGTCCTCCAGGATCGCCACGCGTGTCTCCCGCGGCGTCCCGCTGATCAGTATCTCGCGCTTCAAAGCAAGCACCCTCGATCCCGCGAGGCCAACAGCCGCGCGGGATCCGCATGTTGTTCCAACAATCGCTTGGGCCAGTGAGCAGCATCGTCCAACGGGCCGGCGGACCGGACTCCGCTCGCGCGCCGGTGACACGCGCACGCAAACGGGAGGAGAGCCACGTCCGGTACATGCGGTAAATCTAAGTCGGCTTGTGACTTACGTCAATGTCGCCTAGCTTACGACCGCCTCCATGCCGTACCGAACCGACCCCGTTCCCGATCCGGCGGCCCCTGCGGACGTCTCCCAGCTACCACCCTATCCTCAGGCGCGGCGGGGCGACCAGGTGGACGACTACCACGGTACGCGGGTAGCCGATCCCTACCGCTGGCTCGAGGACGTGGACTCGGCCGAAACGCGGGCCTGGATCGAGGCGGAGAACGCCCTCACCTTCCGGTTCCTCGCCGCCATCCCCGAGCGCGATGCCATCCGGCGCCGCCTCACGGCCCTGTGGGATTATCCGCGCTTCGGCACCCCGTTCAAGAAGTGCGGGCAATACTTCTTCTTCAAGAACGACGGGCTCCAGAACCAGGCCGTGCTGTACCGCCAGGTCTCCCGAGACGCCGAGCCGACCGTTCTGCTGGACCCAAACCTGCTGTCGCCCGACGGTACGGTCGCGCTCTCGACGCTCGCCCTCTCCGAGGACGCGCGGTGGCTCGCCTATGCGGCGGCCGCCAGCGGGTCGGACTGGAACGACATCCATCTCCGGGAGGTTGTGACCGGCGCAGACGGCCCCGATCTGTTGCGCTGGGTGAAATTCTCGGAGATCACCTGGACCCACGATCACGCCGGGTTCTTCTATAGCCGCTATCCCGCGCCCGCGGACGACAATCCCCTGCTCGCACTGAACCGGTACCATCGCCTGTACTACCATCGCCTCGGCACGTCGCAGGCCGAAGATCGCCTGGTCTTCGAGCGGCCGGACCAGCCCGATTGGGGGATCAGCGCCAGAGTCACTGAGGACGGGCGCTACCTCGTCCTGACGCTCTGGCTCGGCACGGACCGCCGCAATCGCGTCTTTTACCTGGACCTCGTGGACCCGCTGCACCCCGAGCTGGGCGGGACGCCGGTCAGGTTGTTGGACGAATTCGACGCGAGCTACGGATTCGTCGCGAACGAGGAAGGCCGGTTCTATTTCCGCACCGATCTCGACGCGCCGCGTGGTCGGCTGGTCGCGATCGAGCTGGGCCGACCCGAGCGCGCCGGCTGGCGTGAGGTCATCCCGCAGGCGCCGGACGTGCTGGAGAGCGTCGCGCTGGTGCACGGCACGTTCGTCGCGACCTACCTCGAGGACGCCCACTCACGGCTGCGGCTGTTCGAGCGCGACGGCACGCCCGCGGGCGAGATCCCGCTCCCGACGCTGGGCAGCGCGGCCGGCCTCTCAGTCGAATCGGCCCGGGATACCGAGCTGTTCTTCTCATTCACGAGCTACCTCGCCCCGACCACCATCTACCGGCACGATTTCCTCACCGGACACACCGAAGTCTTCAAGGCCCCGCAGCTGGAGTTCGACGCCGGGCCGTACATTACGGAACAGGTGTTCTACCCGGGCAAGGACGGGACGCGGATACCGATGGTCCTGACGCACCGCCGCGATCTCGAGCTGGACGGTTCCAATCCCACCTATCTCACCGGATATGGCGGCTTCGATATCAGTCTGACACCGGCCTTCTCCCCCAGCGTCCTGGTGTGGCTCGAGCTGGGAGGCGTCTTCGCCGTGGCCAACCTGCGCGGCGGCGGGGAATACGGGGAGGACTGGCACGCGGCCGGGATGCACGAGAGGAAGCAGACCGTATTCGACGATTTTCTCGCTGCGGCCGAGTGGCTGATCGCGCGGGGCTACACCACTCCGCCCCGCCTGGCCATCGGCGGCGGATCGAACGGGGGACTCCTGGTCGGCGCCGCGATGACGCAGCGACCCGATCTGTTCGGTGCCGTGCTCCCGGCGGTGGGCGTGCTCGACATGCTGCGATTCCACCGCTTCACGATCGGCTGGGCGTGGGTCACCGAATACGGCTCGGCCGACGATCCGGAGCAGTTTCCCTACATCTACGCATACTCGCCGTTGCACCGGCTCAGGCCGGGGACGGCTTACCCGGCCACGCTGGCGACGACCGCGGACCACGACGACCGCGTGGTGCCCGGCCACTCGTTCAAGTTCATCGCGGCACTGCAGGCCGCGCAGACGGGTTCCCAGCCGGTGCTGATCCGCATCGAGACCAAGGCCGGGCACGGCGCCGGCAAGCCGACCACGAAGCTCATCGAGGAAGCAGCCGACCGCTGGGCGTTCCTCGTCAAGGTCCTCGACCTGCATCCCGTGCCGGGACCCTACAAGCCGCCGCAGATCTGACGGGTCAGTCGATCAGGCTGCCGAGCAGCTGGCGCGCGATGACGATGCGCTGAATCTCGCTCGTGCCCTCGCCGATCTCGCAGATCTTCGCGTCGCGCATCATTCGCTCCACCGGGTAGTCGGTGGTGTACCCGTAGCCCCCGTGCAGCTGCACCGCCTTGGTGGTCGCGCGCATGGCCAACTCGGACGCGTACAGCTTGGCCATGGCCGCCTCCTGTTTGTGCGGCCGTCCCTGCTGCTTGAGCCAGGCGGCGTGAAAGACGAGATGCTTGGCGGCCTCCACCTCGGTCGCCATATCGGCCAGCGCGAAATGCACGCCCTGGAACGCGGCGATGGGGCGGCCGAACTGCTGTCGCTGGCTCGTGTACGCGAGACATTCCTCCAACGCCCCCTCGGCGAGGCCCAGCGCCAGCGCGCCGATGCCGATACGTCCGCCGTCCAGGGTGTGCAGCATCTGGCGGAACCCGTTCCCACGCGGCCCCAGCACGTTTTCCTTCGGCACGATGGCATCCTCGAACACCAGCTCGCGGGTGTCCGAGGCGCGCCAGCCGAGCTTGTCCTCCTTCTTCGCGGCCCGTACGCCGGGCGTTTTGGGCAGGTCTGCGGCGTGCCCGATCCCCACGCGAGCGGCCTCGTCCAGATCCGTCGTGTCCTTGGTGACGACGAACGAGGTGATTCCGTGGGTCTTCTGGGCGTCGGGATCGGTGCGCGCGGTGACGACGAAGATCTCCCCCACCCCGGCATGCGTGATGAAGATCTTCGAGCCGTTCAGGACGAAGTGGTCGCCGCGATCCACCGCGACGGTCTTCGTGCCGCCGGCATCCGACCCCGCCCCCGGCTCGGTGAGGCCGAAGCCGCCCAGCACCTTCCCCTGCGCCAGCAGCGGCACGAAGCGGCGCTTCTGGTCCGCGGTGCCGAAGTCCATGATCGGGGACGTACCCAGGGTCGTGTGCGCGCTGACGGTGATCGCGTGGCTGGCGTCCACCTTGGCGAGCTCGTGGATCACGATCATGTAGGACAGGTAGTCCATCCCGGCGCCGCCCAGCTCCTCGGGCCAGGGGATGCCGAACAGGCCGAGGTCGGCCATCTGGCGGACGTTGTCCCAGGGGAAGCGGGATTCGGCGTCGTAACCCCGGGCACTCGGCTTCACCACATTGCGGGCGAAGTCCCGCACCATGTCGCGGACCTGGAGGTGTTGGTCGGAGAAGTAGAGGGCGTCGTCCATGGGAGGAATAATAGCATCGGACCCCGGCGCGATTGCACCGGGGTCCGACGGCAAGCCGCCCGGCAAGCGACTAGTGATGCGTTGCCGCGTAGTCGATGGCTGCTTGCGCCTCGGTGATGGCGTTGTTCACGAGCTCGATCGCCTTCGCCCGGTGTCCTCCTTTGTCCGCCTCCGCGAGATCCAGGTGTTTCTTGGCCGTGCGGAGCGCCTCCAGCGCTTCTTTCATGTGGGTCTGTTGAGCGGCGGGCTGTTGAGCGGCGGGCTGCTGGGCGGAGGACTGCCCGTGCAGCAGGGCCGGGAGGCTGAAGCCGGCCAGACCGAGGAGGGCGACAGCGGAACGGCGGGTCACAGGCATCGATGACATGACAACCTCCAGGAAGTGGGGTGGCCACAATCAACTCGAGCACTAGACCCCGGGGAATCGCCTCTGGTAACCGTCCTCCCGGGCGTCCGTGGTCGTCGAGGCACCCTACCCGCATACGTCACAGCCGGCGCAGCTTCCCGAGCGTTCGCCGAAGTGCTCCAACAGCATCCGTCGCCGACAGCGGCGGCGCTCGACGTAGGAGCGCATCTCCGGCGTGATCTCTCCGTACCGGAAATCATCGGGACGCCACAGGATCCCGCAGCGCGCCGGCCTGCCGTCGCGCCCTGCCCGCCCCGCCTCCTGGTAGTAGGCCTCGAGCGTGCGGGGTGGCCCCCAGTGCAGCACCAGCCGCACGTCCGGTTTGTCGATTCCCATCCCGAAGGCGCTGGTCGCCACGATCACGGGCGCCTTGTCGTGCAGGAACGCCCCCAGCACCGGCTTGCGCACTTCGGCATCCAGACCGGCGTGGTAGGGAGCCGCTCTGAGTCCTCGGAACCGCAGGGCCCGGGTCACGAGCTCCGTCAGCCGCCGCGTCGGGGCGTAGATGATCGCCTGCTGCTCCGCTTGCCCCACCGCTGCCGCCAGCCGTGCGAAGCGGTCACGGTCGTCCTTCACCCGCAGCACCTCGAAGCGCAGGTTCGGACGGTCGAACGTCGTGGTCACGACTTCCGCGCGCGGGATACGCAGTACGCGGAGGATTTCGAGGCGGGCCGCCGGTGTCGCGCTGCCGGTGAGCGCCAGCGTCTGGGGATCCCGCAGGGAATAGCGCAGCTCACCCAGCCGCTGATAGGTGGGACGGAATGTGCTGCCCCATTCCACGATGCAGTGCGCCTCATCCACCGCCAGGAGCGACACGCGAGTCCCGGCGTCGCGGACCAGCCGGGCCAGCGAGGCGAGCCGTTCCGGGGCGCAGTACAGCAGCCGGGCCCGCCCGCTCAGGGCCAGATCGAGGATGGTCCGTTGATCGGCCACCGACAGGGTACTGTTCAGGAATGCTGCGGCGATGCCGCGGCGCCGCAGCGTCGCCACCTGGTCCTGCATCAGCGAAATCAGGGGAGACACGACGATCGTCAGCCCGTGTGCCAGCAGGGCCGGGACCTGGTAGCACAGCGACTTCCCCGCGCCGGTCGGCAGCACGGCGAGGACGTGGCGCCCAGCCAGCAGCGGCGCGAGCACGCGCAGCTGCGCTGCGCGAAACGCGGGATACCCGAAGCGCTCGGCCAGCACCGTCCGGGCCTGATACAGGTCGTGCGAAGGGGCAGCCACGCCCACAAATAAAAGGACCTCGCCTGAAATGGCGGGGTCCTTTTCACCCGGACCGGTACCGAATCCTCCGCCGCGGGCCGCGCGACCCCCGGTGCACCGCTACTCGGGCTCCGGCAGCTCCCGCTGCACCAGGACGAGAATCGCGGCCTGCGGCACGACCAGGTACGTCTTCCCCTCGAAGGTGAGCTCCACCGCCGCCTTGCGGAAGAACAGCGCGTAATCCCCCACTTCGGCCTGCATTGGCAGGTACTTCACGTCGGGGCCGCGGATCTTCCACGGCTCGTCGTCCATGCTGGTGGGCTCGGTCATCGGCGTACCGGGCCCCGTGGCGACGATGCGGCCGCCCTGCACCTGACGGGAATCGAGCGCGGTCTGCGGCAGATACAGGCCGACGTTGGTGCGTTCTTCGCCCTGCTCCGGCACGATCAGCACGCGGTCGCCGACGACGACCAGTCGCTTCGGCGACTCGTCCGGTGGGGTAGGCTGCTCAGCAGAATCGGTCAAACGCAGCCATCAGGTCCGCGGCGATATCGGCCGCGGGCCGTCCCTCGATGTTCCGCCGCTCCAGCATGAACACGAGTTTCCCGTCCTTGAGCAGTCCCATCTGCGGCGACGACGGCGCGACGCCGGTGAAGTAGCTGCGGGCCCGCGCGGTGGCGTCGGCGTCCTGCCCCGCGAACACGGTCAGCAGGCGGGCCGGATGCTTCTCGTGCTGGAGCGCGAGCGCCGCTGCCGGCCGCGCGTTGCGCGCCGCGCAGCCGCAGACCGAGTTGACCACGACCAGGGTGGTCGCCTTCTCCGCCCCCAGCGCACGGTCCACGTCCTCGGGTGTGCGCATTTCCTCGAACCCGATGCGCGTCAGCTCCTCGCGCATCGGCTGCACCATCCGCGGGTCGTACATGAACGTATTGAGACCTGCCATGCCATCATCCTCAGTCAGGTTGGCAGATCAACTATAACCAGCGGCGCGTCACCCGGCAGGCTCGGGGCCGACAGGCCCCTCGGTGCGCTCCTTGTCGCCACGGCTCCGCTTGCGCGGCGAGCCGTTCCCCGGCGCGGGAGGTTTCGCCTGGGCGAGTGCCTCGGCGATGGCGGGGGTGAGTTGTGGCAGCATCTCGATCAGCCGATACCGGAAATAGCTGTCTCCCCCTTCCCGGATGTTATCGTTGACCTTGCGAAATCCCTCGGCCTGCGCGGCCGCGATCTTGGTGATGCGCAACGCCTCGTCCAGTGCGAGCCCGAACTGTGCGCCCCGCAACGCCTCCTTGGCGGCCTCGGCCTCGATCCGCACCCGCTCCGCGTCCGCCTTCGCCTTGACCTCCTGCTGCCGCGCTGTCGCCTGGGCGATCAGCCCCGCGTTCTGGGCGCGCGTCTCCTCTACCTCTCGCTCCTTCTCGGAGATGACGCGGTCCGTCTCGAGCTCCGCCTCCCGAGCGCGCCGGGCCTGCAGCGTCGCGACGATGGCCGTCTCGGCGTGCGCTGCTGCCGCCGCCTGACGCCGCCGTGCGTCGGCGACTTCGGAATGTACGCCTTTGATGCTGAACGATTTCAGGACCAGACCGAAGCCGGCCAGCTCCGGCGCGCAGACCTCACGCGTCAATCTCGCGAGGGGAAGCTCCACGACCGACACCCCGGCGCCCGGAGTCGCCCTCGCCGAGAACAACTCGTCGTGTGGCAGCTGGATGAGCGCCTCGCGCACGGCGCTGGAAAGGAGATTCGTGAGGGTGCCCATCTGATCGGACTCGGACATCGCGCACCAGCGGTTGGCGGCGGTCCGGATCAGCGCCTCACCGTCCCCCACGCTCGCGATGGCAGTCGCCTGGACTCGCACCTCGACGGGACGCGGCGCCCCCCCGGCATCGGTATCGCCCGTCTGGTCGGTGACGTCGAGCTCCACGCTGATGGGCTTGCCCGAGACCGTCGCGACGGTCGCAATCAACGGCAGCGCTTTCGCCTTCGCGGGTCCGCGGTAGATGCGGCTGGAACCCTGCACCCAAGTGACCAGACGGATCTGGCCCGCCGGCACGTCATGGAGGAGGAGATAGGCGACCAACCACAGCACCAGGAGCACGCCGAATACGGCTCCGACCAGCCACGCTGCCGTCAGCATACGCCCTCCTGCTCGAACGGGACCCTGCCGTCAGCGGTCAGATAGTAGGGAAAGAAACGCTGCAAATCCTGCGCCGGGCAGGCGTCCGGGGGTACCGGATCAGGCGTCGGGGCGCCGGCGATCCAGCAGTCGCAGGAGAAAGGCCACCCCGAGCAAGGCGACGGCAATCCAAACGAGCCAGCGGCGCTCCAGCGCCATCCCGGCGAGACCCGCGGTGAAGCCGGCGAGGGCAACCCAGACCTTGAGCTCGGCCGCTACGAGGTGTGGCGTCACCTCTGCAGAAATGCCGAAATCGCCGCCCGGAAATCGGGAGTCGTGCGGCTCACCGCGTTGACGTCCGCGGACAGCCGCAGTCCCTCCTCGAACGCCACGCCGTCGAGCCGGTACAGCTGCTGTTTGGTGAGCGCGAGGGCGGTCGCGCTGAACCCGGCCAGGTCGTGCAGCAACCGGGCGGTCCCTGCTTCGAACGCATCATCCGGCCACACCCGGGAGACGAGCCCCGCCCGCTCCGCCTCCCGCGCCTCCAACAGCCGTCCGGTCGCGGCCAGGTCGAACGCGACTTTCTCGCCCACCGCGCGCCGCAGCATGTTCATGACGAGGGCCGGAACGAAGCCCCGCTGCACCTCGGGGTAACCGAAACGGGCGGATTCCGCCGCCAGCACCAGGTCGCACCCCGTGGCCAGGCCGCAGCCCCCCGCCAGGGCGCGCCCGGTCACCACGGCGACGACCGGCTTGGGCAGAGCGCGCATCCGCAGGAACAGCCCGCCGAACCGGAGCGCCGCGGCGCGATTCTCCTCGACCGACCGGTCGGCGGACGCGAGCAGCTCCGCCAGATCCATCCCGGCGCAGAAATCCTTCCCTGCCCCGCGCAGCGCCACGACCCGCACGCCCGCGTCCAGATCGGCCCGCTCGAGCAGCGCGTACAGGCCGTCGATCATCGGCGCATCGATCGCGTTCTTCTTCTCCGGCCGGTTCAGCGTGCCGGTCAGCACGCCGCCCTCGAACGCGGTCAGCACGCGCTCGCTCACCGGCGCACCTCGATTTCCATGCGGAGCAGGGCGGTGGAGAACACCTTCCCCTGGGCGTCGGTCTTGAGCGAGATCGTGCCGCCGCCGTCCAGCGCACCGTGCAGCAGGAAATTCAGCGCGTGCAGGTTCGGCAGCTCGAAGCGCTCGACCGGTCCGCTGATCATCCCCTTGAAGTGACGCGCCACGCGTGCCGCGGTGACGTAGCGCTCGAGCAGCGGATAGTCGGCGGCGCGCAGCGCGATCAGCCCCACGTTGGCCGTGTCCCCCTTGTCGCCGGAGCGGGCGTGGGCGATGTCCACGAGCCGGAGGCGCCGCGCGCGGGGGCGGCGCTTCACACTGCGACGAGTTCGACGCATGGCTGCACCTGTGACTTGTCGATCAACGCCGGCCAGTACGCGACGATTTCCTCCGGCTTGGGGCGCCCGCCCGCAAATCCCGTGACGCTCGGCGGACCGTTGAGAATCAGCGGCGCAATCTCGCGCGTGAACCGCTCGACGGGCGCCCGGTCTGCCGCCCGCACGCCGATGCGCAGCTGCACCTCGGGGATGTCTGCCGCCTCGATGGCGGCGGCACCCAGTGGCCCATGCGTCGCGTCCACGCCCACGAACTCGGTGAGAACCGTCTCGAACTTCAGCCCGAGGTCGTCGAGCCGTTGCCGCAGGATACGGTCCGCAGCCTTCGCCTTCTTGAGTGCGTCGGGCCAGGCGTACACCAGCGTGCCCACCGCCTTGTAGCCGTAGAAGTACGCGGCCGACACCTTGAGTGAAGCGGTAGCGGGACGGCCGCGGATGCCCGACATCCGCACCCGGTCCTTCCCCACCTGCTTCAGCTGAATGGTCGTGAAATCGGCGATGCCGTCGGGGGTGATGTAGGTCCGGGGATCGCCCATCTCGTAGACCAGCTGCTCGGAGACGCCGGCGACGGTGATCCGCCCGCCCGTGCCGGGGTGCTTCATGATGTCCACCGTCCCGTCTGCGAACGCCTCGACGATCGGATACCCGACGTTCGCCAGGTCGGGTATGTGCTGCCAGTCCACGAGACAGTTGCCTCCCGAGCACTGGGCCCCGCACTCGATCGTGTGACCAGCCACGGTTCCCGCAGCGATGAGGTCCCAGGCGTCCGCCGCCCAGCCGAACGCGTGCATCATCGGCCCCAGCGTGAGCCCCGTGTCGGTAACGCGGCCGGTGATCACGATGTCGGCGCCGCGGCGCAGTGCCTCGACCACGGGACCGGCACCGAGATACGCGTTGACCGACTGCACCCGGTCGCGCACGTCGCGCAGCGAGCGGCCGGTATCGAGGTTGCGCAGCTCGTGTCCGCCCGCGAGCAGGCTGTCCACCCGGTCGAGCAGGTCATCACCCGTCACGACGCCGATCTTCAGCTTGCCGGCGAGTCCCAGCCGTCGCGCCACCTCCGACACCGCCGCAGCGCAGGCACGAGGATTCACGCCGCCGGCGTTCGTGGTCACGCGCACCTGTCGCTCCACCAGCACCGGGAGGAGCCGCTCCATCAGCGGGATGAAATCCTTCGCGTAGCCGAGCGAGCCGTCGCGCGATTTCTGTTTCTGCATGATGGACATCGTCACTTCCGCGAGGTAGTCCATCATCAGGTAATCCACAGGTCCGCCCGTGACCTGGCGCCACGGGGCCTCGAGCCAGTCGCCCCAGAATCCCTGGCCCCCCGCGATGCGGACCGACCGCCCGGTCTTCATGGCGTCACCGTCTGGAAGGCCACCGCCGCCGCTCCTCCCCCCACGGGCGACGCGAGACGCCACATGAGGAGCGGAGCGAACCCTTCGGGCAATGCGATCGGCGGGAGCGTCACATCCAGCGGCGGAAGCACCGTGCGGCCCCCGGCCACGAGGCTCAGCAGATGCGCCGGCCCCAGCGACTGCAGCGAGTCGGCGAAGAAGCGCACCCGGACGCTCGCTTGCCAGGGCGGTGCCGTGTCCGGCCGTGCGAATCCCGGCAGCAACTCGATCAGGGCCGCGTGCCCAGCGACCGAGGCTGGGACATCGAATGTCTGGCGGCCACGTGCATAGTTGAGCGCGGCGGCGTGGACCTGCTGACCCGTGGAATCGAACACCGTCACCCCGAAATCGGTGAACTGCTCCCACTGGCCCACGGCCATCCTCACCTGGACCTCGCCCCGGGCTGCCCAGGCGGGTACGGCCAGCGCCAGGCTCTCCGCCGGCGCGCCGCGGCCGACGACATCCCACCGCCGCTCCGCCCCGGCGAGGGCCGCGACGGTCCTGACGGTGACGGTCGCGACTCCGGGGTTGAACGCCTCCAGACCACCTTCGCCGCGTGGGGTGACGGCGACCGGCGCGAGCTGCGCCCGGACCGCGACGGTCGTCCGCTGCAGCCCGGGATTGTGGACGTCCAGCTCGTACACCCCCGCCGACATGTCTTCGGCCGGGACCTCGATCGTCGCCGCGGAGCTCTTCCCATCGCCCAGGACCACGAGGCTGTCGGGGTTTTCGCTCACCGGGTGGCTCGCCGGATCGTAGAGCTGCATGAACACCGCATCCGCCGAATCCGCCAGCGATGCCGTCACCCGTAACGTTCTGCCCGCCACCGCAGAGCGGAGGAAGTACCGCTGAGTGCGGCCGGCGGGGACTACCCGTCCGCTATCGAGCAGGGCCTGCGCGGCGAGCTCCACCGGAACGACGACGGTGCTCGCCAGGGTGAACAGCGGACCCGAAAGACTGTCGCTCGGGGAGCGCGCCGTCACGCTGGCGACGTACAGCCCTGGAGCGGTCAGGAGCTCGGGACGATAGCGCACCGGGATCATGGTGGCGCGAGGCTGGGCTGTCACCAGGGGCGCGACGGTGAGCCATGGAGCGTCGCTCGTCAGCCGGAACTGCGCCGCGCGCAGGCCGTCGGAGTGATACACGGCGAACGTCTGCAGCGTGTCGCCCGGGCCGGCGAACCCGTCACGCCGCAGCGCGGCCGGTGTGCCGTCCTGCGTCCGGACGATGTAGCGCGACCCCTGATGACCCGCTTCCAGCCATCGATAGGCGGCCTCGAGTTTCGGGACGCCGGCGCCCTGGTCGAGATCGGTCCAGTCGCCGAGCGGCCTCGCCGTCGCCCGCACGGCCTGCAGCACATCGGCGGCGGACACCGGCCGCCCCTCCTGGGCCATCGCGGAGAGGAGACAGGCCGCAAAGCCGGCCATCTGCGGCGCCGCCATGCTCGTCCCCGCCTTGATCTCGTCGCCCGCGTTCCAGCGCGGCACAGTGGAGAACGCCTGCCCCGGCGCGAGCACGTCTGGTTTGGCCGTCGCTCCGCCGCGCGAGCTCCACCACCCCATCCGGTCGGGCGGCGGGGGGCCCGCCTGCGGTGCGCGCGTGAAGGCGCCCGG
>DATGDE010000371.1:0-2422 GCA_035311125.1 Gemmatimonadales bacterium | reverse complement strand
CAGATCGCCGCGCGGATCGGCGTAGACGTGGACCGGCAGCCGGTCGGTCGGCCAATGGAACACGTCGCCGAAGGTATCGGCGAAGGGATAGATCGCCGCGCGGCTCGGCACCAAGGGATCGGTGCAGGCGGCGACCAGCAGGCCGCCCAGCACGGCCCAACGCTCCCGCCTCACGGCACCCTCGCGCGCCGCAGGTCCAGCCGCACGCCGAGGTCGATGCGATACACCACGCGGGCGTCGGTGAATCCGGTGGTGCGGAGCGCCGGGGTGAGAAACCGATGCACGTCGGCGCCCGCCTCGAGCGCCACCCGGCGCCGCCTGAGGGCCGCCGGCGCGGCGTCGAGCGCGACCGATCCGTACGGCATGATCCCGCCCGTGCCGGCGCTGAACAGGCCGATCGAGGAGGCCGGGAGGTATTTCAATCCGCCGACCGCCGCGCGCCCTTCGAGCCACGGATTGAGCTGCCGACGCAAGCCCACCGACACGCCGAGCATCCACAGCCGGGTGATCGGCGCCGTGCCGCCGCCCGCGTCGTGACGTCGCAGCATGCTCGTGGAAATGTCGGCGAGGAGCTCGAGCTTCCAGGGATCCGTCAGCGGCAGATCCACCGCGCCCGCGAGCGCGGGCGCCACGTCGGGTCGCACGTCGAGCGGCGATACGATCGAATCGTGGACCAGGGTGGTGGTGTAGCGGGCGCCGAGGGTGACATGGTAGGACGTCTGGGCAGGCAGGCGGACGGGGCCCACGGACACGACCAGGATCACGGCGAACAGCGCTCGACGGCTCGTCATCACACTTCGAGGCGGTCCCCGGCGCGCGCGACCAGCGCGTAGAGCACGGGCATCAGGAGGATGCTGATGAGCAGCTCCGAGATCATGCCACCGACGATCACCATGGCGAACGGCCGTTGGGAATCGGTGCCTACGCCGCGCGCCATGGCGGCGGGGAGCAGCCCCAGTGCAGCGACGATGGCGGTCATCATGATCGGCCGCAGTCGCAGCAGGGCAGCCTCCCGGGCGGCGCGGGCGATGTCCATGCCTCCCTTGCGCAGTTCGTTGGCGTACGAGACGTACACCACGGCAGTCTGGACCGAGACACCAAACAGCGCAAGGAAGCCGATGCCGGAAGACACCGAAAAGGGCGTCCCGGTGAGCCACAGCATGAGGAGTCCCCCCAGCGGCGCCGAGAGCACCACCCCGCCCACCGCGATGAGCGGGAACTTCATGTTGCCGTACAGGGCGAAGAGAATCAGCAGGATCAACAGGAGGGTGAGCGGCACGATCACCCGCAGCTGGCTGCGCGACGCCGTGTACTCCTGGTACTCGCCTCCCCAGACGACCCGATAGCCCGAGGGCACGTGCACCTGCGCGGCGACCCGCCGCTCGGCGTCCTGAACCGTTCCCGCCAGGTCGCGTCCCGCGACGGAGTACTGCACGCCGATGAATCGCGAGTTGTCCTGACGATAGATGAAGGATGCGCCGTTGGCCACCTGGATGGTGGCCAGCTCCTTCAGCGGGATGTGCTGCCCGCCGGGGGTCGCGACGAGGATGTTCCCGATCGCTTCGGGGGTTTCGCGGAACTCCGGTTGGAGCCGCACCACCAGGTCGAACAACCGCTCTCCCTGCACGACCTGCGTGGCCGCGTCCCCGCCGACCGCGGCCTCGATGAGGTTGTTGACATCGGCCACGTTGAGCCCGTAGCGCGCGATCCTGGCCCGGTCGGGCGTCACGGTGAGGCTCGGTTGCCCCAGCTCCTCGACCAGGGTGAGCTGGGTGACCCCGGCCACGGTCTGGAGCACGCGTTTGATCTGTTTGCCGATCTGCTGCAGCGTATCGAGATCGGGACCGAAGACCTTCACGTCGAGCGCGCTCTTCAGTCCCGTCTCGGCTTCGTCCACGGCGTCCTCGGCGGGCTGTGTGTAGTTGAAGATGATCCCCGGAAAGGTCTCGAGCCGGCGGTCGATCGCCGCGATCAACTGCTCCTTGGTCCGCAACGGGCCGGACCATTCCGAGTACGGCTTCAGGCCGACGTAGAACTCGGCGTTGAAGAAGCCGGTGGGATCGGTCCCGTCATCGGGGCGGCCGTGCTCGTCCGCGACGTCGGTCACCTGGGGAAACGATTTGAGGATGGCGCGGATCTGCGGCACGATCTTCGCCGACTCCTCCAGCGAGATCGTGTACGGCATCGTCGCGCGCACCCAGATGGCCCCTTCGTCGAGGTGCGGCATGAACTCGGCGCCGATCGCCGGCGTCAGCACCAGTCCCAGCGCGAACAGCCCGCCGGACGCCGCGATCGTGGTGCGGGGACGCGCGAGGCACCAGTCGAGCGTCCGCTCGTACCGTTGCTTGATCCATTCGAACACCGGATTGCGGCGTTCCTTGATGCCGCGGCGCAGCAGCCAGGCGCACAGCATCGGCAGCAG
>DATGDE010000370.1:0-3459 GCA_035311125.1 Gemmatimonadales bacterium | reverse complement strand
GTTGCGGCCGTCCTCTCGTTTCCAGGGAAATCACCGGAGCCACGCTGTCCAGGTCCGCGGTATCGAGGACCGGGTAGCGGGCGACGGCCTCCATGAACAACCGAGGCCAGCTGATGCCTGACACCCGCTCATACTCCGATGCCGCCTGTCTTGCCCGGGCGGCATCGTGTCCCCAGCGTGCCCAGAACAGATGTTCCCACCCAAGGGCGAGGTTCGGATTCAGCGCGACAAGCCGCTCGAACGGGGCCGCAATCTCCTCAAGCGTACGGCCCAGCCGACCACCCTCGTGCATCATGTAGTCCCCGTACTGAAGCCAGCCCGGCCAGTAGTCCGGGTAGCGGGATACGTAGTCCCGTGCGACCTGCAGCTGCACGCTGCCGAACGCGTCCTTGGTGTCCCTGGCGATCTCCATGAGCTGTTGCTCCCGCAATGGCAGCTCGGCTAGATGCTCCCAGGCCACACCCGCCAGGCTGTCGGCGCCCACGCGGCCTTGCCATTCAAACACGTAGGCGTACCGGAAGTACGCCATCCAGAACCCGGCATCCTCCGTGAAGGCGTGCCGGTACGCATCGGCGGCCCGATCCAGCTGGCCGCGTGCGAGGAGCTGCTCGCCGTCCAGGAAGGCGCGGAGTGCGGGCACCGAACGGGTCGTCACAGCGCCGAGGCTCGGCGAAGGCGGATGGCCGCCGCGCCAGACCTCGCCGAGCAGCTTCCAGGTGATCGAGTCGGTGAGCGCCGCGATGTCCGCCGGTGCCGTCACACTGATCCGCGCCAGGGTCACCAGGCTGTCGGCCGTGTAGAGGTCCACGTCGGCGCGGACGGCCGAGCCCTGTCGGACGAGAGTTCCGCCCACGATGCTCCCGGCGCCGAAGCGCCGCCCCAGCGCCGCCGCCTGCTCTCGAGTGAGGACACGTCGGCCGCTCGTATGAGGAAGAATGGTGAGCCGATCCACCGTGCGTAGCTCTCCCACGCCGTCGAGATTGGCGCTGAGGGTCGCTGCGAGGTCGTTGCCCAGCGCCGTGAGCTGCGAATCCGGAGCAGCGGCCGCGAACGGAACGACCGCGATGACGGAGGCGGAGGGTGATAACGCAGGGCTACCGGCTCGGCGGATGCTCCAGACGCCGAAGGCGCCGACCGTGACGAGGCCGGCCACGAGTGGACCCAGCCAGCGCCGCCGCGCCGGTGTGAGTCGTCGCCTGTCCACTCCAACCGTGAGCGCCTCGGCAAATTCCCTCGCCGTACGGAACCGATCCGCCGGCGTCCGGGCCAGCACCTTTGACAGCGCGGCCTCGACATCGGCCGGCACCGTCTCCCGGAGCACCGAGATCCGCGGCGGCGGCTCGTTCAGTTTTTTCGCCAGAATCGTCTGCGGCGTGCTGCCGAGGTACGGCGTCTCCCCGCCGAGCATCTCGTACAGCACGCACCCGAGACTGTAGAGATCGCTCCGCCCATCCACGTCCCCGCTCCCCGCTCCCTGCTCCGGGCTCATGTACGCCGGGGTGCCCACCGCGATCCCGGTCGCCGTGAACTCCTCGCCCCCCGCCGCCGTCAACGCCTTCGCGATCCCGAAATCGGCCACCACCGCGTGGCCGCTCTCGAGCAGGATGTTCTCCGGCTTGATGTCGCGGTGCACCACCCCGTGCGCGTGCGCGTAGCCCAGCGCGTCGGCCATCTCGCGCGTGATCTGCAGCGCATCCTCGAGCGGCAGCTGTTTCTCGCGGCGCAACCGGTCGCGCAGCGATTCCCCGACGACGAAGGGCATCACGTAGAACAGTCGGCCCGCGGCTTCGCCCGAGTCGAGCAACGGGAGGATGTGGGGATGCCGGAGGCCGGCGGTGACACTGATCTCGCGCACGAAGCGCTCGGGACCGAGCGCGGCGGCGAGTTCCGGGCGCAGCACCTTCAGGGCAACGGGGCGCTCGTGCTTGAGGTCGCGTGCGAGCCAGACCGTGGCTGTCCCGCCATGGCCCAGCTCACGCTCGAGCGTGTAGCGCCCGGCGAGCGCCGACCGGAGACGGTCGAGGACGTCTCTCACACGACGCCTCCCCTGCCATCTTGAGCGGATGCAAGCTAGCTGGCAGGCATCTGAGGGCGGGCTGAAAAACGAATGAAGAAGGTGGCGGGAGCGTGTAGGAATCGAACCTACCGAGGCCCTTGCGAACCCCAGCTGGTTTTGAAGACCAGTCAGGCCACCAGGCCCGATCCGCCCCCATCGGTTTCACCTTCCGTTCATCAACAGTTCCGGCTGTCTTCAACGCGCCTTGCGACACGGGTTGATACCATGACACAACGCCTCGGAGTCTTTTCATGGGCCCGGTGTCACGGAAGTTAGTACCCGTTCTCGCTACCCTGGCAATCCTGCCGCTCGCTTCCTGCAGCGATGAACGCACGCTGACGCAACCGCCCGGCGGCACCCGGTACATCACCCCGACCGGCCTCGTGACCGCGAACCCGCCACAGATCCTCACCGGAGCGGGCGACATCTCGAACTGCAGCAACAATAGCGACGAAGCCACGGCCGAGCTGCTCGACGGCATCCCCGGCACGGTGTTCACGGCGGGCGACAACGTCATGCCCAACGGCACCACCTCGGAGTTCGCCAACTGCTACGACCCCACCTGGGGCCGCCACAAGGCGCGTACCAGACCGGCGGCGGGAAATCACGACTACAACACGTCGGGTGCCGCCGGCTACTTCGCCTACTTCGGCGCCGCCGCCGGCGAACCGGGGAAAGGCTACTACAGCTACGCGCTGGGCGCCTGGCACATCGTGGTGCTGAACAGCAACATCTCCACCACTTCGGGATCGGCCCAGGATACCTGGCTCAGGGCCGATCTCGCGGCCCACCCCAACCAGTGTACGCTGGCCTACTACCACCACCCCTTGTACTCGTCAGCCAGCGGCAGCGGCTCCGGGGGAGCGACCTACTCCGGCGTCCAGACATTCGTCAATGATCTCTACGCCGCCCACGCCGACCTCGTCATGAACGGGCACCGCCACATCTACGAGCGCATCGCCCCGATGACGCCGGACGGTACGGCGGATCCCGCGTTCGGCATCCGCGGGTTCATCGTCGGTACGGGAGGCGACGGCGGCGGCAGCCCGACCAACGTGTTCCCGCTGAGCGAGGTCCGCAACGGCGATACGCGCGGCGTATTGAAGCTGTATCTGTACGACGACAGCTATGCCTGGAAGTTCGTCCCGATCGCCGGCAAAACGTTCACGGACTCGGGCTCGGCTGCCTGCCACTTCTCCGGCGGTGGCGGTGGCGGTGGTGAAGTCTCTGCCGCGCGGTCTTCGGTGGCAGCATCCCCGGCCTCAATCACCGCCGGCGGCGGCAGCTCGACGATCACGGTGAGCGTGAACGACGACGCCGGCAACCCGATCGCCGGCGCCACGGTCGTGCTGGCGGCGACGGGCACGGGAAATACGCTCGTCCAGCCCGCGGCGGCCACGAAC
>DATGDE010000369.1:0-1655 GCA_035311125.1 Gemmatimonadales bacterium | reverse complement strand
ATGCGTCGCCTGCCGTGGGCCTCCCGTGCGGGATTGGGCGTCGTGACGATGGCGCTGGTGTTGCCGTTGTCCGGCGCGGCTCAGCTGGGGCCCTTGCCTGCCGCGCCGGACAGCGTCACCGTCGCCGCGGGTGCGCGGTATCAGGCGGGGGCGCTGCATCGGTGGATCGCCGGCAGCGGGTACCGTGACCTGTGGGCGATGCCGATGCGCGTGCCCGTGCTGGACCTGCGCACCTACGCAGGGGGCCTCCATCCGACCAAGGAAGGCGGGGGGAATCAGACGAGGTCACTGCGGCTCGAGGCGGTAAGCGGCGCCGAATACGTGTTTCGCCTGTCCGACAAGCGCGGGACCGTGCCGGCGAAGCTCAAGAACACGGCTGCGGAGGCCGTCTTCCAGGACCAGGTGAGCGAGATGCATCCGGCGGCCGCGGTCATCTCGGCCCCGATCCTCGATGCCAGTGGCGTGCTGCATCCCACGGCCATGCTCATGGTCATGACCGACGACTCGGCGCTGGGGAAGTACCGCGAGGACTTCGGGGGGCGTCTAGGGGTGCTCGAGCAGTATCCCAGCGTGCCCAAGAAGGGGCGCGGGTTCGCCGGAGCGACGAAGATCATTGACAGCGCGGAGCTGCTGGAGCTCCTGGACAGCGACGCCCGGCAGCACGTCGACGCCCCCGCGTTCCTGGCGGCCCGCCTGACCGATTTCCTCGTCAACGACAACGACCGCCACCCCGGCAACTGGAAATGGGCCCAGCTGGCGACCGGACCGAAGACGCAGTGGGAACCGATCGCTCGCGACCGCGACCATGCGTTCATCGCGTTCCACGGATGGCTCTTGAGCCTAGCGCGGCTGTTCGCGCCGGTGCTGGTGCCACTGGGGGACGTACCGGACGTGCGGGGACTCACCCACGACAAGGGGATGGATGCACGCCTTCTGGCCGGCCTCGAGAAGCCCGTGTGGGATTCCGTCGCGCAGGCCCTGCAAGCGCGGATCACCGACTCCGTGATCGACGCCGCGGTAGGCGCGATGCCGATCGAATACCAGGGGACCGCTCCACAGCTGGCCGCCGTGCTCAAGAAGCGGCGGGACGCGCTGCCGCGCGCCGCAACGCAGTTCTACCGCCAGCTCGCCGCCCGGGTCGAGGTGCATGGGACGGATGCGCCCGATCGGGCAGTGGTCAGCCGCGACAGCGAGGGCGTCGTTGAGGTCCGCCTCGAGACCGCAGGGACCCCGTGGTTCTCGCGGCGGTTCGACGCGCGGGAAACATCGGAGATTCTGGTGTACCTGCACGGCGGCGACGACACCGCGGTTGTCGCCGGGCACGTCCAGCAGAGCATCCTGGTGCGCATCATCGGCGGGAACGGCGCCAATAGGCTCGTCGACTCCTCCACGGTTGGGGGACAGGGGCACCCCACGCGGCTCTACGATGCTGGAGCGAGTGACGGCGTGTCGTACGGGCCGGACACGTTGTTCGACCGGCGCCCCTGGGAAAAGAAGAACGGCGAACTGGCGCCGCCCGGCCGCGATGACGGCGGTGCGTACCAGCCGGTCGCTGGACTCGGCTCGCAGCGCCGCGGCGGCCTCACCCCGCGCCTCGGCCTGGTCAGGTACTGGTACGGCTTTGGCCGTCGGCCCTACGCTTCGATGGTGAGGTT
>DATGDE010000368.1:0-4412 GCA_035311125.1 Gemmatimonadales bacterium | reverse complement strand
CTCGGCGCGGACGGCGAGCAGGCTGCCCCCGAGGCGCGCGACGTAGCCAGTGAGTCCGGTGGCGGCGCGCACGGTCTCCTGGGCGAGCGCGCGCGCCGGCTGCCAATCGGTGAGGGAATCTCCGGCGAACCCGGCGCCGAGCGGTTGACGGCCAGCGGGTGTGAAGACCTGCTCCCACGTCGTGATGCGGGGATCGAAGGTGACGCGCAGCGCGCCGTGCCGCGGCGTGTCGGTCCGCTCCACCGCCTGGGCGGTGAGCCGCCCGGCGAAGGCGCAGACGATCGCGGCCGTGGCGATCGGCGGGCAGAAGACGGGTCGCTGGCGCATTACAGAACGGCACCCGGCAAGCGCCGGGTGCCGTCCTCGTTACCCCTGGACGTGCGTACGGTTCGCGTCAGGGGATCGTCGCGATGCTGGTGCCGTACTTCGCGTTGATCACCTGAATCAGTGCGTTGGCTACCAGCTTATGCGCCGCCCCTGTCGGGTGGATCCCGTCGCGGCTGAAGAAGGCTCCGAACGGTGCGTTCACCGCCGCCGCTCCCGCAGTTGCGGGGAACGGTGGAATCGAGCCGGCCGGCAGCGCCGTGAACAGCGCGTTGGGGTCGAAATAGGCGTACCCGCGGGCGGTCGCCTGCGCCTGAATGGTCGCGTTGAACTGGTTCACGGCCAACACCATCCGCCGCAGCTCGGCCGGCTGGACCGTTTGCGTTTCCGTGCAACTGAGCGTGAAGGTCCCGGCCGGGTTGGCGGCGGCCGCGCCGATCAACCCCAGACCGAACTGGAACGGGACCAGCACCGAGTCACCCTTGCCGCCCAGCGCACTGGGCGCGCAGTTCGGACCAACGAGGAAATTCGGGGGGAAGTTGAGCGTCGTGTTCTTGATCGCGAAATATGTCTGGCCCTGCGAGAAGAACGGGATCAGCGTCACGTTCGCCACGCCGACCAGCACGCCTTTGCCTTTGGCTGGCGTGGCGTCGATCGCATCGAGTACCGCCTTGTACTCGTTCGCAAAGGTGGTGCTGTCAGTGACCTTGGTCGAGTCGCCGGCGTTGGCGGCGTCGATCGCGGCGCCGAGCACGTCGTTGTTCCCCAGCCAGACCGTCACGAACGTCGGGTCGGCGCGCTGCATCGCCTGGCTCTGCGTGAGGCCACCCAGGATGAGCGTGGTCAGGGCGTTGGAGTTGGCGACCGAATTCGTGCTGCCGTCGATGGCCGCGGCCCCCGGTACGGCCACGTCGCTGATGTAGGGCGGCGGGATCGGCTGGGAGCGACGCAGCGCACAGGTGGCTCCGGTGCCCCCGCCGACGCGGTGCGGCCCCGCGGCGCGGAACAGCGTGTCGATCGGGGGCGGGCAACCAGGGCGGTTCAGCAGCGGCATGAAGAACGGCGCGTGCATCTGGTGGCCGAGCAGCGGTGCGTATGATTGCAGCTGCGTGCTGTCGTTGATCCCGGCCGACTGGAACCCGGCCGTGATCGAGTTCCCCATGGCGACGTAGCGCGCGAACAGCGGATCGACCGGTTGCGAGTCGGTCGGCCGGAACAGGACGTCGTTGTGGCAGGCGGCCGCGAGGAGGGCGCCGCCGATTGCGGTGGCGAGGAGCTTGCTGGTCCGTGTCATGGTATCCGCGCCTTGCGCTCAGAAAGTGTAGGCCAGCCCGGCGCCGAACAGGTGGGCCGAGAATTCGTACACACCGGTGTTGCTCACCGGCGGTGGGAACACCCGGCCCCGGCGGTCCTGCTGGGCGATGTACTGATAGGCCAGATCCCCGTGCAGCTTGGGAGTGAAGTCGTATCCCAGGCCCGCCGTGAACTCGTTGCGCGGCGCCTCGGGGAGCAGCGGAGTGACGAAATCGGTCGGCGAGGCCGCCGTATGGTAGAGATAGCCGCCGCGCAGCATGAGTTTCGCCGACGGCGCATACTCGGTGCCGAGACGGATGCCGTGGGTGTCCTTGTTGTTCGGGTGGAGGGCGAGGGTCGGCGTCGCCGGGTTCGCGAACTTGATGGTGACGCTTTGGAACCAGCCCCAGACGATATACTGGTAATCCGCCATGAGCGTCCAGTTGTCGCGCACCTTGTACGCCAGGCCGATGGTGCCCTGGGGCGGCATGGTGATGGACGTGCTGGCGGCGCCGTCGGCGAGGGGGCCGCCGGTCGCGAATTCAGGAGCGAGAATGGCGTCCACCGGTGTACCGCCGGGCAGGCCCAACGGGTTGTTCGGGGCCAGGGTGAGGCCCGTGGCAATCTGGGTGAACGCGGCATCACCGTCGTAGGAGATCGTCTTCCTGGTGAGCCAATGCCCGCCGATGGACAGCCGGTCGTTGACCTTGATGATGCCCCCGAAGTTGACCGCGTACCCGTTGCCGCTCGCGCTCAGGTCCGCGTTGGCGAAATCGGTGCCGGGCAGCACGCCCAGCGCACCGAAGGTGATCCCCGGCGCAGGGGACTGCGTCGACAGGTCGAGGCGCTGGTGCAGCTCGAGCGTGCTGTGGATGTAGGCCACGCCCACGCCCACCTTGAGCCAGTCGCCGATCTGATAGCCGATGGTCGGCTGGACGTAGATGGACTTGATCTTGGTGTTGTAGCCCAGGAACCGGCCGTCGAAGCCCGCGATGGGCCACTTCGTTTCCAGGCCGTACGGTGCGTAGACGCCGACGCCGACCGTCAGCTTGCGGCTCACCGCGTGGGTGAGGAAGCCGTTCGGCACTGGGATGGTGGGGTTGGTGAGGTCCGTCTTCTTGGCGAAGACATCGTCGGTGAAGCCGCCCTGGGCGTGGATCAGCGTGACACCGGCACTCACATGCGTGCCGGAGAAACCCGCGAGGCCGGCAGGATTGAAGAAGATGGCCGAGCCGTCGGCGCAGGGACGCGCCGCCGCAACTCCACCGCGACCCATGGTACAGGTATTGTGCTCGTACACCCCGAACCCCTGGGCGCCGAGCAGGGAAGGGACGCCGGCGAGCAGCAGCCACGTGAACCGACGCATAGCAGGTCTCCGGATGCCGGATGGTGGAGATAGTGGAAAAGGCTGGCTTACGGTACCATTCGCGGGAAACCTTGTCAAACCCATGCGAGCGCAAGCGATAGCTCTGTTCCGCAATGCCTTCGGCACCGCTCCCACCTGCGCCGCGAGCGCGCCGGGGCGCGTGAATCTGCTCGGCGAGCACACCGACTACAACGGCGGTCCGGTCCTGCCGATGGCGATCGCCGCGCGCACCACCGCGGTGGCCGGGCCCGGTGAGCCGGGGTGGCTGGACCTCGTCTCGCAGCGCGATGGACTCGTGACGCGCGCGCGCTGGGACGGGATGATGCCGGACGGCTGGGCGCGCTATGTCGTCGGCGTCCAGCGCGAGCTGGCCGCGCGGGGCAGCGCGCCACGCGGCGCGCGTCTCGCGGTCGCGAGCGATGTCCCGGTCGGCGGCGGCCTGTCATCCTCGGCGGCGCTCACCGTCTCTACCGCACGCGCCCTGGCGGAGCTGGCGGGCGCCCATCTTGCGGCGGCCGATCTGATCGGCGTGGCGCATCGCGCCGAGGCGAACCAGGTCGGAGTGCGGTGCGGCATCATGGATCAGACCATCGCGGTGCGCGCGCGCGCCGGACATGCCCTGCTGATCGAGTGCGCGACGGGCCGGACCCGCGCGATCCCCGTGCAGGCGCGCTTGCTCCTGTTCGACACCGGCGTCCGCCATCAGCTCGGCGACAGCGCCTACAACACCCGCCGCGCGGAATGCGAGGCGGCCCTCGATATCCTGCGGCTCTCCGAGCCGGGGCTCGAATACCTCGCCGGGTGGCCAGCGCGGCGAGTGAACGCGTTGCGGCAACTGCTGCGCGAGCCGCTGCGCCGCCGGGCGACGCACGTCGTCAGCGAGACGGCACGGACGCGCGCCGGCGCCGCGCTCCTCGCGCGGGGGCGGATCCGGGCGTTCGGCCGACTGCTCAACGCCTCCCACGAGTCCTGCCGGCGGCACTACGAGTGCAGCGCGCCCGAGCTCGACCTGATCGTCCGGGCGGCGCGTCGCGCCGGGGCCTGGGGGGCGCGGCTCACCGGTGCCGGCTGGGGCGGGTGCGTCCTCGTGCTGACGGGAGCAAAGGGGGCAACACCGGGGGCGCGCGAGGAGGCGGTCCTTGCGGCGGTGCGCCGGTCCTTCGCGCGAACCTATCGGCGGGAGCCGGCCGTCACGGTGTTGCGCACGGGGGCGGGCGCACGACGCGAACGGGTGGAGCTCGATTAGCGTTGTGTCACGCCCGGTGTCACGATGCCGGACGCCGCCCCCTCGTGCACTGTCTACTGCTTCGATGCTGCGATTCTCCCCCAGAACTCCCAGGACCCTGTGTAGTGGAAGGTGAACGTGTACCCGGTCGCTTGCGGCTTCACGCTGAACTGGAGACTGGAAACCACGAGCCGCACACGATCC
>DATGDE010000367.1:0-5167 GCA_035311125.1 Gemmatimonadales bacterium | reverse complement strand
GACCGGTTCGTGCTCTCGGCGGGGCACGGCAGCATGCTGCTCTACAGTCTGCTGTTTCTGACGGGGTACGATCTCACGCTCGACGACCTCGAGCATTTCCGGCGCTGGGGTAGTCGAACCCCCGGCCATCCGGAGCGAGGGAGCAGCGCCGGCATCGAAGTGACCACGGGGCCGCTCGGCCAGGGGTTCGGCAACGCCGTGGGGATGGCGATCGCGGAGCGCTGGCTGGCCGCCACGTTCAACCGTCCGGGTCACCCCATCGTCGACCACCGGACCTACGTCATCGCGAGCGACGGCGACTTGATGGAGGGCGTGGCCGCCGAAGCGGCATCGCTCGCCGGCGATCTTCAGCTCGGCCGGCTCATCGTGCTCTACGACGCGAACCGTATCACCCTCTCCGCGACGACCAACGTCACCTTCTCCGAAGACGTCGGCGCGCGCTTCGCGGCGTACGGCTGGCACGTGCAGCACGTGGATGGGATGGACGTCGCCGCGGTGGACGCGGCGCTCGGGGCGGCCCGCGCCGAGGAGAACCGGCCTTCGCTCATCGTGGCCCGCACGCACATCGGGTTCGGAAGCCCGCACAGGCAGGACACCTTCCAGGCCCACGGCGAGCCGCTGGGCAAGGAGGAGACCCGGCTGACGAAGCGGGCCTACGGCTGGCCGGAAGACCGGACGTTCCAAGTGCCCGAGGAGGCGCTGCGGGAATTCGCCAAGGTCGGCACGCGTGGCGCTGTGATGCAGAGCGATTGGCAACAGGCGATGGACGCGTATCGCGCCGCGCAGGAGGACCTCGCCCGCGCCTTCGACCGCGCGATGGCGGGCGAGCTGGCCCCGGGATGGGATGGCGGACTTCCCGTGTTCGCGCCCAAGGACGGCGACATGGCCACGCGGGATGCCGGAGCGAAGGTGATCGCGGTGCTCGCCGAGTCGGTGCCGAATCTGGTCGGCGGATCAGCCGACCTCGATCCTTCCACCCGTACCATGATGAAGGGAAAGGGGGACTTTCAGAGCACCAGGGCACCGGAGGCGGGCCAAACGCCCCCGACGCAGGGGATGGCCGGCGGGGTGTGGGGGTACGCCGGACGAAACCTCCATTTCGGCATTCGCGAGCACGCGATGACCGCCATTCTCACGGGGATGGCGCATCACGGCGGCGTGGTGCCGTTCGGCGCGACGTTCCTGACGTTCTCGGACTACATGCGCCCGAGCATCCGGCTAGCCGCGCTGAGCGGGGCGCACGTCATCTATGTCTGGACCCACGACAGCATCGCCCTCGGCGAAGACGGCCCGACGCATCAACCGGTCGAGCAGCTCGCCAGCCTGCGGGCGATGCCGAACCTGCTCGTGCTCCGGCCGGCCGATGCCAATGAAACGGTCGAGGCGTGGCGGATCGCGCTGCAGCACACGGGCGGGCCGGTAGGGCTGGTGCTCACTCGTCAAAAGATTCCGGTGCTCGACCGGACCACGCTCGCCCCCGCCGCCGGCACCGCACGCGGCGCATACGTCCTGATCGACGCGGCGGAGGGGTTGCCGGAGCTCATTCTCCTCGCGACCGGCTCCGAGGTGTCGCTGGCGCTCGACGCGCATCGGCAGCTCGCCGGCGAGGGCATCCGGACTCGCGTCGTGTCGATGCCGTCGTGGGAGCTATTCGAGGCGCAATCCGCCGAGTACCGCGATACCGTGCTTCCGCCGGCGGTGCGCGCCCGGGTCAGCGTGGAAGCGGGTTCTCCGTTCGGCTGGGATCGCTATGTCGGGCCGGCCGGCGCGATCATCGGCGTGGACCACTTCGGCGCATCGGCGCCGGGACCCGACGTGATGGCCCGGTATGGATTCACGGTGGAGCACGTCGTCGCGGCCGCGAAAGCGGCGCTCGCCCGCTGAACCGCCCACGGAAGTAAATGAAGAAGCCGGGCGCGATCTGCCGCGCCCGGCTGAGTCTTCAGGTCTTCAGTCTACTTCTTCGGGGCCACCATGGAGTCTGAGGCCACGCGGATCAGGAACGCGTCACGACGGTTCTGCGCCATGGCACCTTCCGAGCTGCCCGACGCGAGCGGCTGCGTCTCGCCACGGGTTTCGAGATCGATCCGGTTCGACGCCACGCCCTGTGCGACCAGGTAGTCCCTGACCGCTTCGGCACGCCGCGTGCCGAGCGCGAGGTTGTACGCGCCGGTGCCGCGGTCGTCGGTGTGCCCCACGATGAGAATGCGCATCGCCGGGTTGGCCTGGAACACCTTGACCTTGGCGTCGAGCGCTGCGCGAGAATTCGTGGTGAGATCCGACTTATCGTACGCGAAGTGCACCAGCTCCTGCATCGTGGCGAGCGCCGCCACCGTCACAGCGGCGGACGACCCCACCGTCACGGTCGCGTACCCGGCAACGTTGCCCGAGCTCGCTTTGATCGTATTGGCAAATACCCCGGGCACCGTGCCCGCGGTGAACAGCCCCGCCGTGCTGATAGTGCCGCCACCGGCGACGATGGACCAGGTGGGCATGAACACGAAGTTGTTGCCGGCGGAGTCCTTCCCCTGGGCCAGAAACTGCCGTGTCGTCGCGGCCGGGAGGGAGTCCGGGCCCGCCGGCGTAACAGTGATGGTCGCCAGCACGGGCGACGGCGCGGTCACCTTCACCGACGCGCTGCCTGAAATGTCGCCGTCCGTGGCCTTGACTGTATTGAGGAAGGTCCCGGCCGTCGGACCCGCGGTGAAGAGCCCCGCGTCGTTGATGGTGCCGCCGCTCGCCACGACAGACCACGCCGGCGTGATCGCGAAGAGGGCGCCCCGGGCGTCCCTGCCCTCGGCGGTGAACTGCTGGCTGCCGCGGGCGGTCACGCTGGTATCGGGCGAGACAAGAATGGACGCCAGTCTGGCGTGGTAGCCGCACGCCGCCGCCACTAGCCCGACGACCGCCACCGTGGCAACGAGGGTTGGTGCGCGATTCTTCCTGATGTGTGTCATAGGACTGCTCCTGACTGATTTCGTGTGATGAGAGTCTTCCGGTTCAACCGCCTCTCGCACCGCGAGCGGAGAAAGGCGATTGCGCAGCCTACCGCATGTGAGCACTGCGAGCTATCCATCGTAGTAGTGACGGTGAAATCTCGATGCTCGGCCGATGCGGCTCCTACACGACAGGAGAAATGCGATGACTGAACCCTCCGAGGCGCGGGAATATCTGGCCGACCGGCTCGCCGGCGCCCGGGACCTCTATCTCCTCGCCCTCGCGGTGGGCGTCCGCGGGGACGGCGTGACCCTGTTCGGCCCGATGATCCGCGAAGCGCGGATTCATTTCATCGCCGCGATCGAAGAGTGCCGCCTGGCCGGCCTCGACACGAGCGCTATCGCCGGCATGCTCGGCAAGCGGAACGAGGAGTTGGTCGACAGCATCCGGCCCGAGATCTGGGAGCGCCTGGAGCAGTTGATCGCCCGACGCGGGCGCCGCGGCTAGGGCTGCACAGCTACCGGGTGATTCCAACGGCACCTTGATCGCTGCTACTTTACCAAAATGGCTAAGTGAAGATCCAATGAGGGGTAGTGACTTGACAAACTTGGTACACTACGGTATCCTCCAGCAGTTAGAACACCCAAGTAGTTCACTGCGAAGGAGTCACGATATGTTCAACGTTACCAAGAGGGACCCGATGCTGGATCTGCTGTACCAGCTGGAGAACCGGATGGGCCGGAGTTTCAGCGAGCCGCTGCGCGCGTTCGAATGGCCCGTACCCGAAGCGGCGACGACCGCCTGGATGCCGCTGGTGGACGTCTTCGAGGAACCGGATGTCATCCGCCTGGTGGCGGAGGTGCCCGGAGTGAAGCCCGAGGATGTGAAGATCTCGGTAGAGGCCAACCTGCTGACGATCAAGGGCACGAAGGAGCAGGTGGCGGAGGAGAAGGCCGAGAAGGTGCATCACTATGAGCGGAGCTATGGCGCCTTCGAGCGGACGTTCAGGCTGTCGGCCTCGATCGATCCCAACAAGATCAAGGCGACCTACAGCCTCGGCGTGCTGACGATCACGCTGCCGAAGGCGGAGACAGCCAAACCCCATGTGATCAAGGTGGAAGTGACGCCGGAGAAGGCGTTGAACGCTTGACGTCACTTTGAAGTGAACGAGGGCGGGCTTTGGATGGCCGCCCTTTTTCAGGTCTTTACGACCTCCGCAGCATCCAGTACGCCAGGCCGTTCAGGTCCGCCAGCCCGAAGGTGAGCGCGATCTTCTTGCCGCCGTGCACGGCGGAAGTGTTTCCGGGGAGCAGGCGAAAGCCGATGCGCAGCTTGTCGCCGAGCAGGTAGGCGGTGACCGGCACCGCCCAGACCTGCTTCTCCGGGTTCCCGGGCGGGCGGCTCTGCCAGTTCCCGAAGAACTCCACCCCGGTTTCCAATCCCGACCAGATGGGGCTCGATCGCTTCCAATGAAGCGTCGGTCCGATCACGAAGTGCACCCGATCGATCTGCCTCGCGGGATTGCCGGTGACGTGAAACGGTGCGGCGGTCAGGCCGACCGCGACCGAGCCGCCGAAGTGCCAGGTGGGCCGATACCCGATCTCGAAGGCCGAATTGAGCAGGCTGACGGTCGCGTAGTTGGGAACGAGCGACCCGAACCACCAGCGTCCCGAGCCACGCGGGACGGACGACGTATTCACTTCGAAGCCGCGGCGGTAGCGGTAGCCGACGCCCGACTGGTATACCGCCTCGCTCAGCGCGGCGACCCCGGTCCACGCGGGCTTGCCTGCCTGCTTGCGGACGGTTTCCACCCGCCACATCTGGTGCAGGATGAGGCCGATCTTCCCGGCCATGAACCGTTCCGGGTGCTCGACGAACGTCAGGAAGCTCTGGGTCACGTCGCACTGCACCGGTGATTCGAGCCAGTTCTCGGGAGCGCATTCGGGCCGGGGTTGTGCCGAGTCGCGCACGGCCCGGAAGCCGGAGTCCCCCGCCACGCGGCGCAGCATCTCGCGGAAGCCGTCGAGGCACAGCACCCGGGCGACAGCATCGCCGCGGCAGCTCTTGTTGTCGAACGGCGGCTCAGCATCGAGGGCGAGGTGGGCCTGCAGCAGCGCACCGAGCAGGACAGCACGGGGCGACTGACCACGCAGCGGGGCGGAAGCGGTGCTGTCGGAATACTCCCGCCGATACAGCGCGCGCAGCATGTCGCGAGGAAGGTCGCTCGTGC
>DATGDE010000366.1:0-3821 GCA_035311125.1 Gemmatimonadales bacterium | reverse complement strand
GCCCTGGCCGCGGGCGCGTCAGTGCGGGAGTCGGCCGAGGTGGCCACCTATGCCGCCGGGATCGAGGTCGGCAAGGCCGGCGTGTCCACCGTCAGCCCGGCGGAGGTCGTCGCGGCCTACGATGCGGCGCAGGATCAGGTGGGCAGCTTGCGGAGGAGCGGCCTGCTGTAATGCTCCCCGCGAGCGTTATATTCTCCTCCTCGTATCGGGCCCTTAGCTCAGTGGTTAGAGCAGCGGACTCATAATCCGTCGGTCCCAGGTTCAAATCCTGGAGGGCCCACGCTGACCGCTAGGCGCGCAGTGGCGCTTAGGACAAGATGCCGAGGTGTTGATCGTCTGAGCGCCTAAGCGCCTGAGCGCCTTCGCGCCTAGTCTCCCGGGTGGTTAGCTCAGCTGGTTAGAGCGCCGGTCTCACATACCGGAGGTCACAGGTTCGAGTCCTGTACCGCCCACTTCCATCGCGGATTGGCGATTGTGGATTGCGGATCGGATGCGCCGCTCCCATTTGCATCACCCCAGGTTCAACCAACCTATCTATGCCAATCCACAATTAGTCGATGCACCGGGTGCTCATCGCCGGACATGTCTACGTCGAGCCCTCCGCTCGCGGCAAACTACGCGCGCTCGCCGGCCGCGGCGTCGAGCTGACCGTGGCCGTGCCGCAGCGCTGGCGCGATCCCATCCTCGACCGCCTCCGCGAGACCACCTGGGAGCGCCAGCAGGGCCTCGAAGTGTTTCCCATCGCCATGCGCAACGTCGCCGACCCGATGCAGGCACACTTCGGCGCCCGCGCCCTCGCCGCGCTGGTGCGGGACAAGCGGCCGGAGCTGGTGCAGGTCGAGGCCGAGCCCGAGACCGCCCTGGCGCGCCAACTCGTGCGTTTCGCTGCGCGGCTCCGCGTGCCGACCGTCCTTGTGACGACGACCAACGTCGACGGCGGCCTCACCTGGCTCGGTGGGGTGCGGCGACGCCGCACCCTCCGGCGACTGGCCGGCGCGCTGGCCGGCAGCAACGGCGCGGCCGACCTCGTGCGGCGCGATGCCCCGTCCCTCCCGGTCGCCGTGTTGCCGCCGCAGGGCGCGGCCGTGCCGCCGACGCCCGCGCACGAGCAGCACGAGGGGCTCACGCTCGGCTTCGTGGGGCGCCTCGTGCCGCATCGCGGGCTCGATACCCTGCTCGGCGCCCTCGCCCGGCACCGGCACGAATCCTGGCGTCTCATCGTGGCGGGCGACGGTCCGGAACGCGAGCGACTGGAGCGCCTGGCGAGCGAGCTGCGGCTCGCCGCTCGCGTGCATTGGGTCGGGGCCCTGCCACCCGAGGAGCTCGCCGCGCGCTGGCCCGCGTGGGACGTCCTCGTCGTCCCCTCGCGCCCCTCGTCCCGGTGGAACGAGCCGACCGGCACGACCCTGCTCGAGGCGATGGCCCATGAGGTGGCGGTGATCGGCTCCGACACGGGCGTGCTCCCCGAGCTCATCGGCTCCGCCGGCATCGTCACCCCGGCGGCCGACGCCGAGGCCATGGCCGCGGCGATCGGCGCGATCCTCGACCCGGAGCGGCGTGGCGCGCTGGCACGGGCCGCGCGCGCCCGGGCGCTCGAGTTGTTCAGCGATGACGCCGTGGCCGAACGGACCGTCGCCTTCTGGCAATCGCTCCCCCGGCAGAAGGCACACTAGCGCCCATGGCTCCTCCTTCTCCCACTCCCCGCGTCCTGCTCGTTCCCGACCTGCCGCTCGATCACGCGGCGGTGATGGACAAGTACGCACACCGCCTGCACGACTGGCTCGAGAGCGGCGACCCCGGCTTCGAGGTGCGCATCGCGGCGCACATCGGGGAGCTGACGCGCGCCGCCGGCCCCGACGGACGGACGTCCGGCAGCTACACGCGCTGGTGGAATCAGCCGATCGACCCCTCGCGGGTCATCCTCCCCGGTCCGTTGCGCGGACCACAGGGGTTCGCCGCCCGCTACTTCTTCTATCCACAGCGGCTGGCGCGCCAGGCGCGGCACGTCCAGGTAGTTCACATCCTGGACCATCGCTACGCGCATCTGCTGTATCGTGCCCGGCGGCGCCCCGGAATCGTCACCGTGCACGACCTGATGCCCGTCATCGTGCTGCGCTCGCCCACGGGCGGGATCGCGGAGTCGTTCCGCAACCGGCTGCTGCGGCGCACCCTCAAGGCGTTACGCTCGGCCGACGCCTTCCTCGTAGGGACCGAGTGGCTCAAGAGCGAGCTGGCGACGTGGCTGGGCGACGACCGGAAGATCCGGGTCGTCCCCTTCGGCGTGGACCGGGCGTTTTTCCGCGAGGCGCCGGGCGGCCGCGAGCGCGGGCGCCGCGACTGGCGCATCCCGGAGGACGCGTTCGTCGTGCTCCACGTCGGCTCGACCGTGGATCGCAAGAACGTCCCGCTCGTCATCCAGACCGTGGCCCGCCTGCGCATGGAAGTCGGCGTGGACGTGCACCTGCTGCAGGTCGGTGGGCGTCTCACGGCCGACCAGGAGCAGCTGGTGGACCGCCTCGGCCTGCGGCGGGTGCTGCGCAGCGTGCCCGGGGCGGACGAGAGTACTCTGCGGCGAGCCTACAGCGCGGCCGACGTGCTCTTGTTTCCGTCGCTGTATGAGGGGTTCGGCTTCCCCGTGCTCGAGGCGTTTGCGACGGGACTGCCCGTCGTCACCTCCGGCGCGGGCGGTCTGCGTGAGGTGGCGGGGGACGCCGCCGTGATCGTCGAAGGTCGCGACCCCGCGGCATACGTGCAGGCCCTGGTCGAGTTGTCGGAGGACCAGGACCGGCGCGAAGCCATGATCGCGCTGGGGATGGCGCGGGCCGAGGAGTTCACGTGGCGACGGACAGCGGAGCGGACGGCGGAGGTGTATCGGCAGTTCCTCCGCTGACCGTTGTTACGGCAGCGTGCCCTCGGTCTGCCAGCGGTAATCGAAGCCCAGCGAGCCGACCCAGCGCGTTTCGTTCCTGCCGGCGAGGTGACCCACGTTGTGAACGAGGTGGACGCCCCCATTGGCGACCACGCTCCACGCCCGCCACTCCCAACTCGCCCCCAGCGCCACTCGAACGGTCCGTTCCACCACACCCTGGAAAAGCGTTGCCGTCGCTGGATAGTCCGGCACCAACGGGTGCGGCTCCCGTGGGTCACCCTCGCCCTGACGCAGCACGGTGAACTCGGGCTCCAGCAGCAGCCCCTCGTGCGCGAGGATGCCGAGCTTGGCGGTCGCCTGATCGTAATCGGCGAAGTTCCGGCCCGTGCCGAGGAGATGGAACAGCGGGACGTCAACGCTGTCCTCGTTGCGGTAGGTGAGATTCGCGACCTGCGTGTAGAACGCCAACCAGCTCAGGGCTTTACGGCCGACGCTCCCCTTTGCCCCCAGCGTCAGGCCATAGCTGGTGGGCTTTTTGTCGGCGGGGACCTGGTGGTCGATCTGGATGTCGTCGAGCATGAGCTGGCCGAATGTCGTCACCGCACCGCGCCGCTCCCAGTCCAGGCCCAACAGATTGTTGGCGTTCCCCACCCCCGCGTAGCCCTGCACGATCCATCCGAGATTCAAGGCGTTCAGGTACCAGGGCTCGAGCTGTCGGCCGGCGCCTCCCCACACAGAGCCTTCCCACAGCGCGGCAGTCCAGCGACCGTGTGGCCGGAGGTAGAGCCGGTGCTGGACCATGTACCGGCTCGCGCTCGCGCCGGTCGAGTCCGGACGCGAGTCGAGTTGTGTCACGATCACCTGCAACTGGATTCCCGTCGTGCCAACTCTCAGCCCCAGGTGATCCAAGTTGTACGGGTTGTCGGATAGCAGGAGCCCCTGGATTCCGCTC
>DATGDE010000365.1:0-4740 GCA_035311125.1 Gemmatimonadales bacterium | reverse complement strand
AGCGTCACGGCATCCGGACCGCCGACCAGGTCATGCGGAGCGTAGCTCCCGGCCGGGAGCACGCCCGACCCGGATCCGATCGTAACGCCCGAGACCGCCGTGCCGCCCAGGTTCGCCACGACGAGCACGGCGTGATCACCGGAGCGGCGCAGGTAGGCCACGACCTGGGGGCCGCCGGCGAAGAGCGGCACCAGCCTCCCCGACCCCAGCGCCTCGTTCTCCTTGCGCAGGTGGATGAGCCGCCGGTACAGGTTGAGTAGCGATCCGGAGTCGGGGTCCTGCAACGCGACGCTCGTCGTCATCGAATCGGGCTGCGGCGCCTCCCACGGAGTCCCGGTGGTGAACCCCACGCCACGAACCGGAGCCCATTGCATCGGGGTCCGCAGCCGCGGGTCGGGCTTGTCGCCCGTCATCCCGATCTCCTCGCCGTAATAGACGAAGGGCAACCCCGGCAGAGTCAGCAGCAGCGTCGCCGCCAGCTTCGCGCGGGCCACGTCGCCGCCGAGCATCGTCATGGTGCGCGTGCCGTCGTGGTTGGAGAGGATCGGCGACCAGCGGTACGCTGGCAGGGTGTCCTGCAGCCGCAGGAAGCCCGACAGCAGCCCGGCGCCCGATCCCGCGCGTACCGCCGACACGAGCGAGTCGGCGAGCTCGAAGCCGAAGTACGAGGTGAGCTGGTCGGGGTAGTACGGCAGCAGGGTGGCGATGTTGCCCCACGCTTCCCCTACTGTATAGGCGCCGGGTTTCACGCTGTCCACGTGCGCCGCGTACTCGTGCAGGAATGCGTGCGTGCCCGGGCACCCCGTCATGCAAGCGCCGTCCTCCACGAGGTACGGCACGGCATCCAGCCGGAACCCATCCACGCCCATCTCGCGCAGCCAGTAGGTGGCGATCCGCTTGGTCTCCTCCCGCACCGCCGGCGAGTGGTAGTCGAGATCGGGCATCCCGCTCCAGAAGACGCCGTAGTAGTACTCGTCGCGCAGCGGAGACCGATGCCACGCCTCGGCGCCCCAGGGGCCCTTGCCGCCTGGCGTCGGCGCAAAGCGATACCAGTGACGGTAGGGTGACGTCGTGTCGCGCAGCGCCGCCTGGAACCAGGGGTTCTCGCTCGAGGTGTGGTTCAGCACCATGTCCACCAGCACCGCGATTCCGCGGCGGTGGGCTTGCGCCACCAGCCGCTTGAAGTCGTCGTTCGTGCCGTACGCGGGGTCGACGGTGTAGTAGTCGCTGACGTCGTAACCGTGATAGCTCGGGGACTTGGCCACTGGCATCAGCCAGATGCAGCTCGCGCCGAGGCCGCTCACGTAGTCGAGCTTGCTGATCAGGCCGTTCAGGTCGCCGATGCCGTCGCCGTCCGAGTCGTAAAAGGAGCGGACGAAGATCTCGTAGCAGACGGCGCCACGGGTCCAGGCGGCCGCGGGCGGGGGCCCCGACCGCACACGGGCCGGCGCGGTCGCGGCTCCGAAGAGCCACTGATAGGCGGCCGGGAATTCGCGCCGCCAGAACCACTCGGAGTGCGCCCCGTCGGGGCGGACCACCGACTCTACGCCCGTGAATCCCGCCGCCCGCAGCGTGTCGGCCATGCGCTGGGCATCCCGGACGTACCGCTCCGGGGCGTCCCCTTCCTGCCCCCCCATCACGATGTAGATGCGGGTGCCACGCCGCGGATGGGCGTGACGGGCGTAGGCATAGATCGAAGGCGCGAACCAGAAGGCCGGCGAGAACACGCCGACCCGGCCGAAGGTGGCCGGATACTTGAGCGCGGCATAGAGAGAGATCAGGCCGCCCATGCTGGACCCGGCGACCCCGGTGTGCGCCGCGTCGGTACGGGTGCGGTAGTGCCGGTCGATCCAGGGCTTGAGCGTCTTCACGAGGAAGGCGACGTAGGCGTCTCCCTCGCCCCCGCCGCGGGTGGGGTCGCGCCATGGGGAGTACTCGTCCATGCGCCGCTGCCCGCCGTTGTCGACGGCCACGACGATCACTCCAGGGTCACCCCGCGCGGCGAGGCTGTCGAGCGATTCATCCACGCCCCACTCGCCGGCGAAGCTCGTGGCCGCGTCGAACACGTTCTGCCCGTCGTGCATGTACAGCACCGGATAGCGAGCGCGCGAACCGGCATAGCCGGGCGGGAGATAGATCCACACACGACGGGGCCGGCCGAGCTGCGGCATTACGAACGCCGTGTCCAGCACCGAGACCGATGCCGTGGTGGAGCGCGCCGGCGGCGGCCGCGGAGCGCCGTTGCGCCATCCCAGCACCGCGCCCGCGTACTCGGCGGGACCGCTGTCCGGCACGGTGAAGCTCCGGTTGGAGACATCGCCGCCGGCGCTGTCCAGCTCGACCGTCTCCCACGAGCCCAGCGTGAACTTGAACTCGATCCGCCCGCGCACCGCGGCGGGGAGCGTGATGGCGTACCCTCCCCCGGCCTGCGCGCTCAGCGTGTACCCGTATGCGGCCGGGTTCCAGCCGTTGAACGAGCCGGCGACGTAGATGGACGCGTTCGCGGGAGTGGTCGCCGGCACGGCGGTCAGCCGCAGCGTCACCTGGAGCACCGCGACCGTGGCGATCATGGCAGCCGAGTCTCGATGTCGATGACGACGGCGGAGTTGGATGCGAGGTGCAGCGCCACGGCGTGCCCCGAATCAACGACGACCGTCGCGCCGACGCACGCCCCGCTCGCCAGGCCGCCCGTAATCACGTCGCAGTAGGTCCCGGGCGGCACGCCGGTCGCGATCGTGGCGTCGAGCGGCGCCGTCTCGCGGCTGATCGCCACGAAGCCCTTGTCCCCGCGCGAGAACGCGATGGCGTTGGCGCCGTCGTCCCACCAGTGGTTCACGTCGCTGCCGGCGACGACGCGACGGAAGCGCACCATGTTCCGGATGGCGGGGTCACGGTGCTCGCACACCCATTGGCCCACGGTCGCGGTCTCGAGGCTCGAGGCGCAGGTCACGTTGTCGGTATTGCCCGATGCATCGGAGGGGGGGCCCATCGCGTTCCCGGCGGGGCAGTCGAATGCATAGCTCGACAGGATCGACGGGTACCCGTATGGCTGCGCCAGCATCCACACGTTCGCGACGCGAAAGACGGCGCCGTCCCGATAGCTCAGGCCACACTGGTGCTGCGTATCGTGGTTCTGCAGGAACACCACCGCCTTGTCGGACGGCATGAGGCCCCACGCCAGCTCGGAGAACTGGCTTCCCGGCGGGCCGTTGGGGTTGAGCTGCGAGATGTGTTGTCCACCGAGCTCCCGGAACTTGTCGCCCACGCCCGTGAACGTGAACTCGGTGATGTCCGCGGCGCCGCCGGAGGCGTAGGCCTCGCCGAAATAGTCGCGCGGCGACAGCGCCTCACCCGCCCCGCCGATCACCTCGAGGAAGTAGTACGGCAGCGGCCGCCCTTCCGCGACCATCGTGGAATCCACGATGTGGAGGATGCTGTCGAGCTCCACCTGCTGGATGTGCTTGGCCGCGTCGATGCGGAACCCGGCGACGCCCGCCCGGGCGAGCATGATGAGGTAACCGGCGATCTTCTGCCGCACCGAGGCGAGGCCGGTGTTCAGGTCCGGGAGCGAGAGCAGCTCGCAGTCCTGCACGTTGGCGGCGTCCTGGTAGTTGTTGACCGTGCAGGGCGGATGGAAATCACCCGGCGCGTAGAGGCCGGGGTAGTCGTACTTCGAGTAGGCCGTGCCATTCGACCCGACGCCGGGACTGGGGTAATTGGTCATGTGGTTGATGACGGCGTCCACGTAGATGCCGACCCCCACGGCCGCGCAGCGCTGCACCATGTCCTGGAACTCGGCACCGGTGCCCGAGCGGCTGCGCGCGATGCTGTAGCTCACCGGCTGGTAGCGCTCGCTCCAGGGGTAGGCGGGGGGCTCGAGGCTGTGCTCCTGCGGCGGCGAGACCTGCACGGCCGCGAATCCGGCCGGACCGAGCACGGTCTCGCACTCGGCGGCGATGTCGGTCCACTTCCATTCGAACAGGTGCACGAAGACGTCGCCCGAGGCCATATGGCCGCTGGGGCGATAGGCCGGGGGCAGCGTCGGCCGGACGGGCGGCGGATTGCCGGTGACCGTCGGCCCGGAATCGCCGCCGCATGCCAGGGCGACGAGCGCAAACACGAATCCCCAGCCCCGCCTCTGCAAACGGCGGAGCTGGGGATTCATGGCTGCCGGCGACCTTCCCGGGCTCAGTAGCCCGGATTCTGCTTCAGGTTCGGGTTGGCCACGAGCTCGGATGCCGGGAGCGGATACAGATCCCGGAACGCGTCGGTCGAGGTCCCGCCCACGGTATTGCCCTTGAGCGTCCAGACGTAGCCGCCCCCCGTGAACAGGCCGTAACGCACCAGATCCGTGCGCCGGTGGGCCTCCCACAGCAGCTCGCGGCCGCGCTCGGCCAGGACGAACGGCAGGGTCAGCGCGGTGGTGTCCGCGAGGTCACCGGTGGTGTTGCCGTAGGCACGTTCCCGGAGTGCGTTCACGTAGGCCAGTGCCTGCGTCTTGGTGCCGCCGCCGCCCCGCAGCGCGGCTTCGGCGTAGATCAGGTAGGCCTCTGCCAGGCGGAACACCGGGAAGTCCGCATCCACGAACGTCGCGTTCGAGCCGGCGGCCCCGCCCGAGGTCACGTTCTGGAACTTGGGCGCGGCGGCGCCGACGGTGAAGTTGGAGCGGTCATCGACGGTGGAGAACGTGAGGTTCTGGCCGGCCGTATAGAAGTACGAGGCGCGACCGTCCCCGGCGGC
>DATGDE010000364.1:0-6837 GCA_035311125.1 Gemmatimonadales bacterium | reverse complement strand
CCACTCGCTGTTGCGGGAGGCCGCGGACGTCGGCCTGCTGGGAGCCGGCACCGTCGCGGGTTGGTTTCTCCTCGTCGACTGGATCGCCGGTCGCCCCCTGTACACGCCAAGTGCTCTCGGTCAGATCCTTCTATTCGGGCGTCGCATGCCCGAGTTCGGCACGCTCGACTGGCAGGGAGTCGCGGCGTACACGTTCTTCCACGTGTTCGCATTCGGGGCATTGGGTGTGGCCGTCGTCTCAGCGGTTCACTTCGCGATCAGGCGCCCGACCTGGCTCGTCGCGCTGCTCATCCTGTTCATGAGCGCCGAGGTGTTCTACTCCGGCGCCGTGTACGGGTTGCTCAGCCGGACCGGCGCCGAGTCGCTCTGGTGGTCGGTGATGGTGGCGAACTTCCTGACCGTACTCACGGTGGGAACGTACCTTTGGCAGAGGCACCGGATCATCATCCGCTGGCTGGCACGCGTCCCGTTGGGTGACACGGGCGACGAGGTCGAGGTGAACTCCTCCGCCGCCTGGCATGCCATGGGCCGGTGGCGGGCGCCTCTGTGGAAGCGCGGGACCAGTCCGTAGGCGGAAGGGAGGAGCCCATGATTCGACAGCTCAGGGAGTTCCTCGACAGCCACGGGATCAAGTACGCAGTCCTCCCGCACCCGCATGCCGTCACGGCTCAGCAGATTGCCGCGTCGGCCCACATCCCGGGTAAGGAGCTGGCCAAGACGGTCGTCGTCAGGCTCGACGGGAAGGCCGTCCTGGCCGTGTTGCCCGCGTCCCAGCAGGTGGACTTCGACCTGCTCCGGGAGGCGGCCGGGGCGGAGCGCGCCGAGCTCGCGAACGAAGCGGAATTCCGGGGCCGGTTCCCCGACTGCGACCTCGGCGCCATGCCGCCGTTCGGCAACCTCTACGGCCTCGACGTGTATGTCACCGACAGCCTGGCGGAAGACGAGGAGATCGCCTTCAACGCGGGATCGTTCACCGAGCTGGTGCGGATGGACTACCGGGACTTCGAGCGGCTGGTGCAGCCGCAGGTGCTGCGATTCGGGACGAGGGTGTAGCGGCGTCGTGCCTACCTACGTGGCCCGCATCGCGCAGGACGGCAAGACATTCCTCGAGCGGGCCGAGGTGACGGTCGAGCAACTCGACCCCGAACGGTGGCGGGGGCGATTCTTCGTTCCCGCCGGCATGCGCCTCCTCCGCGGGGTCCCGGTGGAACTGGCCTTCGCGGACGGCCGCCACGGCCGGGCCCGGGTGGATCACGTGCACCCGGCGCTCTCCCAGCGCGGGCCGCGCCTCGCCGAGATCTCGGGGACGGCACCAATCGGCTAAGTCTGCAGGCACCCTCCGGTGCGGAGCATACCGTTGCGATATGCAATGCTGCGGTATAGCTTGCTGTTGTCGTCCCTGGCCCCGTCCGCGGCGCAGCCCACCAGCCCCCGCCCGGGCCCTCGCCCGCTCTCCGACGACATCTCGCAGGGTTCTGTGCCTCTCACATTCACATGGGCGGTGCCCATGCCATTCTCGCACCAGATCAGCGCGGCAGAACGCCGGGCCCGGCTCGACTGCGGGACCCTGAATCAGCTTGATGAGCTCGACCCCGCCCTCGACAGCCTTCTGGGCGAGGCGGATTTCCAGCGCTCGTTCAACCTGCTGGTGGAACTGGGGCGGGACGGGCCGATTCTCGAGTGCGCGCACGCGCTGGCGGTTGCCGACGCCTTCGGCAGCCGCCGGGACCGGCTTCAGGGCCGTGTAGCGCTCTACGCGCCAGGCGAGCGGGGCCGCATCGCGGCACGCTTCATCGCCATGATCGGACGGCATCAGGGCCTGCGGATGGAGGCGTTCAGGGAACGCGCGTGGGCCGAACAATGGCTGGGCGGTCCCATCGGCCGGTCGGCCTGAACAAAGGAAACCGCCCCGAGGGATCTTCCCTCGGGGCGGTTGCCGTCTGCCGCAGCGGTCACTTGATCAGGATCTTCTTGGCTACCGCCGTCGCCGCCTTCGGCACGTGGACGGTCAGGATCCCGTCCTGATAGGCGGCCTCGATCTTCCCCTCCTCGACCGGAACCGGAAACTTCAAGGTCCGCACGAACTTGCCGACCTCGCGCTCGCGATAGAGATAGGTCTCGCCCTTCCCCTCCTGAACCGCTTCCTTGTGGCCCGTGATCCGCAGCACGTTGCCGGTCAGGTTGATGTCCAGGTTCTCCTTGTGGATGCCGGGCACCTCGCAGCGGACGACGTATTCCTTGTCCGTCTCCGTGAGGTCCAGCATCGGGGTCCACTCTCCGCCCATCGTCGCCATCTGCTCGAACGGGAACGCGGGCAGGTACGTCTCGCCGAACAGCGGCGCCTGGAAGAAGCGATCGAACACCCGGTCGATGTCGTCCTTCACCTGGCCGATGACGGGAGCCGCCGCTCTGGTGACTTTGGTGACTTTCATATGCCCTCCTCAGTGAATTCCGTCTGCCTCGACTTCAGCCTCAAGTATGGCAGTCGGAGCATGAACAGGGCATGAAGTGCCGGTGATAGGTTGGTGACCCTCAGGAGAGATCGTCGACCGAGCAGCCGCGTACTTCTCCGTCGATGATGCGCTGGGCGAACCGGCAGCAGCCGGCGATCGCCGCGCGTTCCGTGGAGTACGTGGTCGGGCGGCTGAAGGCCCGCAGGCCGGACTGGCGTCCGATCAACAGGTCCAGGGCCCACCGTCCCGAGCCGCGGATCTGGAACGTGCGCGCCGTGATGGAGAAGCCCTTGTAGGAAAGCGGCATCGGAGGATTACCGGCCGGCGAGCCTGTCCTCCAGCACCGGCCGGAGAAAGCCGGCGAGCCCGGCGGCGGCGAGAGCCAGTAACACCAGGAAGAGGAGGGCCGCGCGCCAGCGTGCGCCCCGCCGACCGGGCCCGCGCCCGACGTGACCCGATGGGAAGAGCACGGCGGGGAGCTCGACGGGCTTCGTGGCTGCTACCACCCGAGTATTCCCACCTCGTCGAGCATGCCGGCGACGACCGCGAGCGACGTCAGGCTGGGCGCCCGCTTGAAGGCGTTGGCCGCATCCCGCAGGGCAGGGGACCCGTGCTGCCCGGTGCGCAGGCGATGCTGGCGATGGGCGTCGCCCAGTTCCAGAAACACTTGACGGAGCGAGCGCGCCTCCCGCGTGGCTTCGGGTGTCGGATCCGTCGCGGAGGAGCCCGCGGCCGGCCGCGGCCGGCGGCTGCGCACGACCCGGCGCTGAGCCGTGCTGCGGCGATCGAGCGCCAAGCCGACTTCGGCGACGCGGGCCTGGACGCGCTCCATCAGGGCGTGGGGTGGTTCCACGGGCTGGGACCCGGGTGAGTGCGGCGTGCTGTTTGACATGCGGACCTGCCGGAAGTTGGGGAGTCACCTCCACGCGGCTCTGAACGGGAAGGCACGTGAAACTTACCCCGCCGTACGCCTCGGGGCCACTATGTGAAGAGATGCATATGTATTTGGAGCCTGTGTCCGTGCGCTGCGAGCGACTAAGTTCCCCCCATGACTTCAGCCCTCGACAACGAGTATCAGGACAGCACGGCACTCGGATCGCTCGTCTCCGCACTCCGCATGTGGCGCACGCTCCTCGCCAACAACCAGCACGGCGACCCTCAGCAGTTGACGTTCGCATACGCCTGCCCGAGCAGGACCGCGGCCGGCGATCTGGCCGGCTTCCTGAGGGATAACGGGAGCCTGGCGGTGACCGCCGTCGGTCCGCGCCGCGGCGCCCTGCTGCTCGATGACTGGCAGGTCGAAGGCCTCACCCACCGCGCGGTGCCGTCGCTCCACGATCTCGAGCGCCTCCTGACCTGCCTGCGCCTCGCGGGCGTCGGCCACGGATCCACGCTGGTGAGCCTGGCCATCTAGCCGGCGGCGGCCGGTTGCCATTCGGGGGATGCCAGGTTAGCTTGTTACCAGCAACGGGTGCGCTGGCGCACCCATTCCGACGTGATCAGATGGGGCTGGCGTTGGCGCCGGCCCCTTTTTCGTTCCCAGCGTGAGGGATTGGTTCACGCATAACACGAGTAGTCGGCCGGTACGGCGCATGTCCGCACTCCGATTACCAACAATCGCAAGGAGCAGGACAATGCGTACTACCGGGACGGTCAAGTGGTTCAACGACGCCAAGGGCTTCGGCTTCATCACGCCTGAGGACGGTCAGAAGGACTGCTTCGTCCATCACTCGGCCATTCAGGCCCAGGGCTTCAAGAGCCTGGCCGAAGGCGACCGGGTGGAGTTCGACGTCGTGCAGGGCCAGAAGGGCCCGGCGGCGGAGAACGTCGTGAAGCTCGCGCAGTAGCCCGAGCCGTATCAGCCGCAGGTCACGGCGGCGGCCGGTTCGCCTCGGGCGGGCCGGCCGCTGCTCTTTTCCCGGCGGATCCCCGCCGGAGCAAGGATGACGGGATGATCGAAATCAGGTTGGACGACGGCGACAACGTGGAGCGCGCCCTCAAGCTTTTCCGGCGGAAGGTGCAGAAGTCCGGTCTCTTCAGCGAGCTTCGGCGGCGACGCCACTACATCAAGCCGGGTGCGGCCCGGCTGCTCAAGTCGGCGGCCGCGCGCCGGCGCAAGCGGAAGCGGCAACTGGCCAGTCAGTCGTGGTAAGCCAGGGACCCGATCCGTTACCCATCCCCGAGAGAGAAGGCGGCACCATGCCCTCCTACTTCGCGCGCATCGAGCGCGCCAACGGCAGGTCCCTCGATCAGGTGCAGGTCAGCGTCACCCTCAGCGATCCCAACGTCGGGCGGCAGGGATGGAGCGGCGAGTTCGTGTCGCGCAGCGCCGACGGCTTCCTGCCGAGTGAGCGATTCTGGCTCACGCTGAACAACGGGCAGAAGGGGACGGCCAGCGTGAGCCGGACCCGCTTCGACAGCCGTACGCCCGAGACGACGCTGATCGAGTTTACCGGAGCGGGGCCGTTGAGCTGACCGCCCCTCGGCCGGGCTCGGCCGAGAGCAGATAGTCGATCACCTCGGCCGCCGTGTACCGGGTGCGGCCGGCAAGGAACCGCGCGATCGACCGGAGGTCATCGCCGCTCGTGAGGAGCGGCGGCTCGATCCGCCCGCCCGGGCGCACCTGCGCCAGCCCGATGTTGGCGAGCAGCGCGTTGCAGAGGCACTGCCGCCCTTCCGCATCCTCCGGCCGGCCCCCCTTCCGCACGTAATCCTCGACCGGCTCGGCCGCGCAGCGATAGCCGACGCGGCCCTCGGGCGTGCGGTAGGGCACCCGGAGATAACCGAGGTCGCAGATGCGCTCGCGGCCGGCGGTGCCGGGGTCGCCGGGCCAGCGGACCACCTTGAACGGATACCCGGTCGGCGACGCGCGGCCGTCGGTGACCACGTCCACCTCGCCCCTGGCCGCGTGCGCGAGCACGGAGCGCTTGTAGGCCTCGGCCAGGCCGGATTCGTCGCAGTAGGCGAAGAGCGTCCCGACCTGGATGCCGGCGGCGCCGGCCCGGCGCGCATCGCGGAGCCGCTCGGGTGCGCCCGCTCCGCCGGCCACCCAGAAGGGCAATCCCAGCGCGCCCAGCTGCTCGAGATCCACGACGTCCCGCTCGCCGTACAGGGGCTCGCCCCGCTCGTTCAACCGGGGCTCGCCCCGCGGCGGGGCGTTGTGGCCGCCCGCCGTCGGACCCTCCACCACGAAGCCGTCCACCCGCCCATTGGCCTTGCGCGCGAGCATCGTCGCCAGCGAGTTGCTCGCGACGATCGGCAGGAACCGCGGCCGCGCGAGCGCGGGAGCGGTCCCCTCCAGATACGCCGAGGGATCGAACGCCAGCCGCTCCGACTCCCCCGCCTGCAGCCCTTCGACCTCGAGCCGGATCGAGGCGGCGCGCCCCTCGCTGAACGCGTCCAGGACCCCGGGGATCTCCCGCGGAATGCCCGCGCCCATCAGCACATAGTCCACCTGGGCGAGCATGGCGCCGTACAGCGTCGCCAGGTTCGGCAGCTGGACCTTCGCGAGCAGGTTGATCCCCACCGGACCCGCGTGCCCCTCCTTGGCGAGCCACACCTCGGCGAAGCTCGCCAGAATGGTGAGCTGCTGGCGGGCGCGGCTCACCACCTGGCGGTACATGGGGATGGGCTTGTACGGCGTGCCGGCCGGGCGGCCGTCCGGCCGGAAGTAGCGCCGCAGGACGTCGGCCGCGACATGGCGCAGGGGGAAATGATCGAGAGCGCGCCGCATGTGGCCGCCCTCGTCGCCATCCTGCAGCCGGCGCGCCAGCACCGCGTCGAGGACGGTGCCGGAGACGACGCCGAGCTGGCCGCGGAGTGACACCGCCCGGGCGAGGCGCCAGTTTGAGACGCCGATGCCCATGCCGCCCTGGATGATCCAGGGCAGCTCGAGTACCCCTGACATGTCCGGCGACGGCGCGATCTCGCAGGGCACGCGTTGGATCTCCCAGTGCCGCGGTGGGAAGGGGAACGGACGGCACGGAATTCTACCGGGCGGTTATGATGAAATGGTGAATTTCGCATGACGAGGCCGAGCCGCGTTACCCGGAGGAATGCCGGCTGATGGCACGCGTTCTGGTTCTCGGCGGCACCGGATTCATCGGTCGCTTCGTCGTCGCGAGGCTGTATGGGGCGGGGCACGAGATCGTGGTGTTCCGCCGGGGCACGCCCGCTGAGCTCCCGCGGGGCGTGCGGCAGCTTTCGGGCGACCGCCGCCACCTCGCCGCCCACGCCGCCGAGCTACGCGGGGTCGCACCCGAGGTCGTGATCGACATGATCGCGAGCTCCGGTGCCAGCGCGCGCGACCTGGTCGACGTGTTCCGGGGCGTGGCGCGGCGCAGCGTGGTCGTGAGCAGTATGGACGTGTACCGCGCGACGGCCG
>DATGDE010000363.1:0-4157 GCA_035311125.1 Gemmatimonadales bacterium | reverse complement strand
TGCGGCGGACGTGTTCCACCTTTATGGCGCGACGCTCTTCGGCATTCGCCGGGTCCCAGGCGGACTCCGCGGCCTCCTTGAGGAGTTGCCGGTAGTAACGGTCGATCCGGACCAGCTCGGCAGCCAGATCCTGGCGGGCGTCGTTTCGCTGTCGCGCGAGCTCCGTCGCCAGCCTGGACTCGATATCGCGGGCCATGATCGGAACGAGCTCCGCGAGCGGCCGGGAAGCGGCCGGCAGCGCTCGTACGGCGTCTGAGGCCCCGTCGCCTGCCGGCGTGACGGAGCCCGCCTCGATGTTACGGCAGAGTCGCGCCACGTCGTCCGGGACGCGCAAGCCCGTGGCGAGGTCGAACACTCCGCTCTCGGCGATGTGCTCCCCGACGATCGCCGCCGCCGAGATCGACACGCGCGCGATGAGCCGAGCCACCGGGTGCAGTGAGAGAGTGACGACGGGCGGGTCCGATGCGCCTCTGCGAACCGGGAACGTTCGCGGCAGGCCGTCGGTGTCCGCAGCATGCGAGGGCGGAATCAACCCGAGGGCGCGCCGCGCGCCCCGGGTGCGGACCGCGGCGAGCAGCTCCTGGAGAAACGGGCTGCCGACGACGGCCATTTCGGCGTCGGGGTGACGCTCGAGGGCGGGAAGCGAAAACGCGACGCGCACCGACGTGCGCCCACCGAAGTGCGGTTGCTCGGCATCCGGGAGCGAGAGCTCCAGCAGCTGCGGTTCCAGCTCCTGGACCGTCGCCCCGGCCAGACGCGCGTACCGCTCCACCAGCCCCTGCAGGCGAGGGTCGACGAGCGCCTCCGGGATCTGTGACCCTGGTGCGTCGATCATAGAGCGGCCTGCCGCGCGAGCGGTGCTTCGGCATCGGCGGACAGATCGGCGAGCGTCATGGGCAGGCGGTCGGCCTGCACCAGCAGCTGCACCGCCCGACCGCGTCCCGTGACCCCCACGAGGCGAGAGAGGCGCCCGTATTCCGGATGATCACCCGCGTCCTCGGCGTGCCTGACGTGCTCCGCGGCTTCGCGAATCTCGGTGACGTGGAGGCCGAGCTGATGGCGCTTCGCTTCCACGCCGCGGGCGAGCTTGAGATGACAGGTGCCATAGCCCAGCACGACGCGTCCGGCAATCGACAGCTGCCGAAACTCCCGCTCGAGTCGCTCGGCGTTATCCTCGGGAGCGATTTCGGAGGCCAGTCGTGCGTGCCGCGCCCCGGCCTCCCGGCTCGCCACGACCTGCTCGCCGATGCCCTCGAGCTCCCGCTCGAAGGCCGCGTCGGACTCGGACCCCAGCCACGCCTCGGCCAGGCGGTGCTCGAGCGTCTGGCCGTCGCCGAACTCTCCCAGAATCATGTCGAGACCGCCCACGTCGAGCTCGAACAGCCTGAGCTTCCGGTCGAGCAGCCACAGGACCGGCATCTCGATCGTGGCCTGCGCGGCCAAGTTCAGGATGTGCACCTCCCGCTCCTGGCCGATGCGCAGCACGCGACCGATACGCCGCTCGATGATCGTGGGATTCCACGGGACCTCGTAGTTCACGATCCGGTTGCAGAACTGGAGGTTCAATCCTTCGCTCCCGACGCGGGTCGTGAGAAACACGCTCCCCGGCTCGGCCCGGAAGCGGGCCAACTGGTCGCCGCGATCGGCGCGGGACAGCGACCCGGTGAAGGCGATCGCGGGGCGGCCGAGGTCCTGGAGCCGATGCTTGATCAGGTTGAGCGTCGGGAGGTGCTCGCTGCAGACGATCACCCGGTCCGCGGCGGGCGCGTCGGCGAGGTAGCGGATCAGCTCGTCCAGCTTGGCGTGCCCGGTCACGGCCCTCGCCTGCTCCGCGAGCTGACCGGCCCGCTGCCGGTACTCCGGGTGCAGCTGGTCTCCCGCAGCCACGGAGTGCAGCGAGTCGGCGAGCGCCCTGGCCGACGACGTGAGCCGCTGCAGCAGGCGGGTCGGCTCCAGGACGAACGTGCCCTTGCGCTCGAAACAGCCGTCCCGGTGGAGATCGCGCAGGAAGCGCACGGTGTCCCCGTACAGCGCGGCTTCCGCGGGCGTCAGGTCGACGGCGCGGTGGGCGGGACGGCGCGGGGGCAGGGCGAGCACGTCGGCCACGCTCGAGCGCCGCGTGCGGATCATCACCTGGCTGGTGAACTCGCGCAGCGCCTCGGGGTTCGTCGCGCCGCGAAGATCATCGCTCTGCGGGTATTCCTTCTGGAACTGACCCCAGGTGCCGAACTGGCCGGGCCGGAGCAGGGTGACGAGGTTGTACAGCTCGCGCAGGTTGTGCTGGACCGGCGTGGCGGTGAGCAGCAGGATGAAGTTCCGATCGAGCTGCCGCAGGAGCTGGTGTACCGCCGTCGTGTGGTTCTTCACGTTGTGGGCCTCGTCCACGATCACGAGGTCCCAGCGGTGCTGGAGGATCTCGGGCGCATGCCCGACGGCGCCTTGATAGGACGCGATCGCCCTGGTCGCGTGGCGCCAGTGCTCCGGCTCAGTCGGCGTGTCGAATTGCTCGAAGAACTTCGTCTCGAGCTCGGCTCGCCACTGTTCCACGAGCGTCGCGGGGGTGAGGATCAGGACGCGGCGCGCCATGCCGCGCACGCCCATCTCCTTCATGATGATTCCGGCTTCGATGGTCTTGCCGAGCCCGACTTCGTCGGCGAGGATCGCCCGTCCGCTCATGGGCCGGCGCAGCACGCGCAGAGCGACGTCGATCTGGTGCGGCAGCTCCTGGATGGTGTTGTAGTCCAGCGTGATGAGCCGGTCGAAGCCCGGGTTGAGGGCGATGTCCTCGAACTCACGGCGGAGGTCGAACCACTCCGCTGAGGAGGCGCCGTTCTCGAGCCCCCCCATCAGGCCGCGCAGCGATTGCTGGTCGATCTCCCAGTTGGGTGGCGCGACGCGTGCAGGTGTCGACGGCGTGGGCTGAGGCAACGGCTTCTCGTCCCGAGGCGGAATCGGTGGCTCTACTCATGTAGCAGATTCCGTGCCGAGGAGCTGCGCCGCCGGCGCTACAAAGGGTGGGGGCAAGCGGCGCGGCAGGTGATCAGTCTACCGCGCCTTTACGGATCCATCACGCCGCCGGCTTGACCGCATCCGGTCCCGCCTCCGACGGCGTCTGCCCATCACCCGCGTCCGGCTCACTCCGGGACCGGAACGGCCCCAGCACGTTGCGGGCGCTGCTCCACGCCCCCATCAGCTCGGCGTTGTCGCCGAACCGATAGCGAACCAGACCGTCGAGCAAGCGCACCTGCTCGGCGATCTCGGTGGCCACGGCCGCCAGATCGGCGCTGGCGCCCACATGATCGCGCCGGCCGGCGCGCGTCGCCTCCAGGGTCTTCTCGAACTCCCCCAGGGCCGCGGCGAGGTCATCGAGCAGGCTCGCCGGCAACCCCAGGACCGCGAGCGCCTCCCGCTGCGCCGTCGCCTTCTGCAGCATCACGCGCGCCGCCGTGAGGAAGGCCTGGTTACTGGCGCCGGTCCGCGGCAAGAGGAACTGCGCCGCGAGGTCGGCGTTCTCCTTCGCCGCGACGACGCCCACCCCGGCCAGGAATCTCAGGAGCTTCTGGATCTCCTCCCGGAGCTGCGTCCGCTGCACGGTGGCCGATCGTGTCGCTATCACGCCGGCCCGTTGCTGGGCGGTGAGCGTCTCGGCACGCTGCACCAGCTCCTCCAGGCGAGCAAGCGCCGTCGCCTCACCCGCCACTTCCGTCCGATGGGCCCGGAGGAAATCCCGGGTCCGCACGGCCATCTCGAGCCGCCTACGAAGCACCGCGTTCATACGAGCCTCCTCTCGCATCCCCGGCACGGTGTCGGGTCCCGTACCGATTCGGTGGACGTCTCCCGACGGGCGACCCCGCTGTGCGACAATCGGGCCAGCGCGAATCGCGCTCGACTGAGCGCGCTGCCCACTCCATGCTGTCCTCTCTCGGGGACGGGTTTCGCGGATCGGAGTACGGGCACCGCTGAGAGCACCATGCTGTGCGTCCGTCGGAACGCTCGCGTTGCCCGAAGCGGGAGGCTGTGCGTCAGCCGGAATGCGCGCATTGCCCGCAGCGGGAGGGTGTGGGCCGGATGAGCTGGACACATGGTCGGACGGAGCGCCCGCGCAGCGGATTGGGGTGGATCGCCCGTCGCCGGAGGTTGGCTCGCGGCCACTAGGG
>DATGDE010000362.1:0-16334 GCA_035311125.1 Gemmatimonadales bacterium | reverse complement strand
GGTGCGGTTGGCGGGAAGCCAGCTGCCGGTCGGCGAACAGGAGTTCGTCCTCGGGACGGTGGGCAGCGCGTCGCAGACGCGTACGCCTTTCCTCGTCAGCTTCTCCAGTCAGTGGGTGATTACGAATTACGCCGAGATGGTGAACCTGTTGCGGTACTTCGACCGCCAGGATCTCGTGACGAAGCTGCGCAACGCGCCGCCCGAGCAGCGCGCGGCGGCGTGGCGCGAGTTCTGGACCGCCACCGATCCGGCTCCGCTTACGCCGGAGAACGAGGCGCTGGACGATTACCTGCACCGCGTGCAGATCGCGAACTTCCGCTTCCAGGAGGCGGGCCGTCCCGGCTGGCTCACCGATCGCGGCGAGGTGTTCATCACGCTCGGCGAGCCCGACGAGGTGATGGACCTGTCGAGCCCAGGCGCGGCCCGCAGCGGACCGCAGAGCATCCGGTGGAGCTACACTACGCTCCGTCTGGTACTCCTGTTCCAGGACCTCACCGGGTTCGGCCGCTTCGAGCTCACTCCGGGCTCGCGCGCCGACTACCTGCAGGTGCTCGCCCGCGTGCGTCGGCAGCAGTGATGCGACGCGTCGTCCTTGGCCTGCTGTGCGCGGTGTGGCCACTGGGCGTCGCGGGAGCGGGTGCCCAATCGATGCAAACTCCGGCGCAGCGAGCCGAGTCACTCTGGCTCGCCGGTCGTCCGTGGCACGCGGCCGAGACGCTGCTCGATGCGGCCGCACACAACCCGCGGCAGGACGCCTCGTTCATCGTGCGGAGCGCCGAGGCGGAGTTGGAGGCGCGGCGCTTCGATCGAGCCCGCGGTCTGCTGATCGGGCAGCCGTGGCTCGAGGACTATGGGGCGGGCGAAGCACTGCGCGTGCTGGGGGAAGCGGAGTGGCGGCTGGGCGAGCCGGGGAGCGCGGCGCGGCGCTTCGTCGCGGCGCGCAGACGCGCCCACGGAGCGGAGGCGGACCTCCTCGCCGTCCGCGCCGCGCTGACGTTCGAGGCGGCACAGCTTCCCGACAGCGCGGCCCGGTACTACGCCGCCGCGCGCAACGGCTTGCGGGCGATCGAGCCGTGGCTGCGGTTGCGCGAGGCGCGCGTGCTCCGCGATACGGCGACCGCCCGCCGGTTGCTGGTCGACCTGCCCCCCGCCGCCGCACGACAGGCCGCGGCCGCTCGTGCCGGGGCGTTGCTCACCGCCGGCGATTCGACCGCGGCACGCGCGGCATTCGATGACGCCGGCCTGACGCTGCCGGCGCTTCGGCTCGCTCTCGCCCTGGGAGACACGGCCGCGGCACGCCGCGAGTTGTACGACCTCTTCACGCGCGCTCCGCAGTCCGATGACGCCGCCGCGGGCGTCCCGCTCGCCCACGGCCCGCTGCCGCCACGCTCGCCGGCGGAGCGGGTCGCGCTGGCGCGCGTGCTGCGCGGCCATGGCGCCGCGACCGAGGCCCGCGAACAGGTGATGCGTGCCCTCTCCGAGGGGGATTCGAGCGGTGCCACGCTCACGCTGCTGGGCGAGCTGCTGACGTCCCTCGGGCGCTATCCCGACGCGGCCGCGGCCTACCGCGCGGCAGCCCAGGACACCGCCTGGACGGCGCTCGCGCTGTACCGTCGTGCGCGGGTACTGGTGCGCCTCGCCGATCCCGGCACGCCGCAGGCGCTCGCGGCGTTCACCGAAGCCTTCCCCGGCGACACCGCCACGCCGACCGCGCTCTATCTGCTGGGTGACTTTCTATCCGACCGCGGGGACACGTCCGGGTCCGATCGCTGGTTCACGGAGCTCGCTCGCCGCTATCCGGCGGACGCACGGTCCTCGCTCGCCCGTTTCCGGATGGCCGCCGCGGCCCAACGACGGGGCGACGTGGACAGCGCCGCCCACCTGTATGACGCGGAAGTCCTCGTCGGCGGGGCGCAGCGCAGCGCGGCGCGCTACTGGCTCGGGCGGCTCGCTCGCGAGCGCGGGGATACCGCCGGCGCGGATTCCCTGTGGCGCGCGCTGGCGCGGGAAGATTCGCTCGGCTACTACGGCCTGCAGGCGCGGCGGTTCGCGGGCATGGCGCCTCTGGCGCTCGCTGCCGACAGCACGGCGGGGACCCCGGCGGCCGAGTCGGGACTCGCCCGCCTCGACACGCTGATGCTCGCCGGCCTGGACACAGAAGCGCAGTTGGAGGTTCGCGAACTGCTGGCACGGGCGCCTCAGCCGATCAGCGACCTGCTCGCCTGGAGCGACGGTCTGTCGCTGCGAGGGTGGGGCTCCGCCGGCGTGCGGCTCGGCTGGGTCGCCGCGGCCCGGGGCGTGAACGACGGTCGGGTCCTGCGAGCCATCTTTCCCTGGCCCTGGCGCAACGCGGTGAAGGCCGAGGCGCGCGAATTCGGGGTGGATCCGCTGCTGCTCGCGGCGATCGTGCGGCAGGAGAGCGAGTTCGATCTCGAAGCGCTGTCACGAACGGGCGCGCGTGGACTCGCCCAGCTGATGCCCGGCACGGCCGCGCAGGCCGCCCGCGGCCTCGACGTCACGCTGTATCCCGAGTGGCTGACGGTGCCGGACCTCAACCTGCACCTCGGCGCGGCGCACCTCGCGACGCTGCTGCAGCGCTTCGGGGGACGGGTGGAAGTCGCCGTCGCGGCGTACAATGCCGGCGCGGCGCCGGTGAGTCGCTGGCTGTCGCGCCCGGGGTCCGAAGACCCCGACGCGTTCATCGAGCAGATTCCCTACCCGGAAACCCGGACGTACGTGCGCGCGGTGCTGCGTAACCGCGACCTGTATCGCGCGCTGTATCCATCGACCGTGCAGTGAGCGCCAGGTCCGGGCTCGCTTGACAACGGTCCGGACGCAGTGCCTTTTCAATGCCCAACGCTCGCCCCTCGGACGAGCGGTCAATCCCGTGGTTCCCGTGTGGACTAGAGCAGGGAGGGCGGACGCAATGGCACGCGGAAAGGTGAAGTGGTTCAACGACGCGAAGGGGTATGGGTTCATCGAGCAGGAGGGTGGAGAGGACGTGTTCGTACACTTCTCGGCGATTCAGATGGACGGCTTCAAGACGCTCGCCGAGGGGCAGGCGGTGGAGTTCGAAGTCAAGAACGGTGACAAGGGTCTCCACGCCTCGAACGTGATGCGCGTCTAGTTTCCCTCCCGGGTCGTCGCAGGAATAAACGCCTCGCCGACGCAGTCCGCCGGCGGGGCGTCGGCGTTCGGGGGTTATCTTCCCGCCTCATGCCCGGCGACTCGCCGCACGAGCGTCTCTTCCTGATCGACGGCTACGCGCTGATCTATCGTGCGTTCTTCGCGATGATCGCGCGGCCGCTCACCACGCAGCGCGGGGAGAACACCTCCGCCGCGTGGGGAGTCGTCAATTTCCTCCTCCGCCTGCGGCAACGCCACCAACCCGCCTATCTGGGGTGGGTGCACGATCTCGGTGAATCGTTCCGCCATCGGGAATACCCGGATTACAAGGCCACGCGGGAGAAGCTCAGCCTCGAGCTGCAGCAGGACTTCGACCGCTCGGTGGAGCGCATCGTCCAGCTGCTCGCGGCGTTCCGCGTCCCCCTGCTCGCCGTCGAAGGGTTCGAGGCGGACGACGTGATCGGCACCCTCGCCCCGCAGGCGGCGGCCCGCGGTCTCCAGGCGGTGATCGTCTCGGGCGACAAGGACTTCTATCAGCTGATCGGACCCGGTATCGCGCTCCTGAACCCCGGACGCGGCGGTCCCGGGGCGGTCGAGGAGCAATGGGTCGACGAGTCCAACGCGAGCGAGCGGTTCGGCATTCCGCCCGCCCAGGTGGTGGAGTACCTCGCCCTCGTAGGGGACACCTCCGACAACGTTCCCGGCGTGAAGGGAATCGGTGAGAAGACCGCGGTCGAGCTGCTGCGGACCTACGGCAGCCTGGATGCCATGCTGGCGCGGGCCGCAGAGATACCCGGCAAACGGGCACGCGAGGCACTGCTGGCCCACGCCGAGGAAGCGCGACTGTCCCGCGATCTCGTCACCATCCGGCGGGACGTGCCGATCACGCTCGACCCGGACGCGTTGCGCGTGCTCGAGCCCGACCGCGCCGAGCTCGAGCGGCTGTTCATCGAGCTGGAGTTCCGGTCGTTGATCCCGAAGCTCGAAGACCTGGGCCCCCCTCCGGCCGGAGCGTCCCTCGTGGTGCCGGCGGTCGGCGGAGATGCTGTGGCCGCGTCGGTGGTGTCGGATGTCGCGGCGCTCGCCGCCGCGGTCGCCGAATGCCGCCGTGCACCGCTGCTGGCGATCGATACCGAGGCGTCCAGCCTCGACCCCATGCGGGCCCGCCTCGTGGGCATGTCCCTGGCGGTGTCCGGAACGCGATCGTGGTATCTGCCCTTCGCCCATGTGGCGCCCGACGGGCCGCTCGCCGGCGGGGCCGCGCCGGTCAATCTGCCTCCCCTGGATAGCGAGGCGCTGCGTCCGCTGCGCGAGCTGCTGGCGGATCCGGCAGTGCCGAAAGCGGGGCACCACATCAAGTACGACTGGCTCGTGCTGCGTCGCAGCGGCGTCGAGCTCGCCGGCGTGGTCTACGATTCGATGCTGGCCGCGTTCGTCCTCGACCCGGGCCGGCGTTCCTTCGCGCTGGACGAGCTGGCGCGGGACCGGCTGAATGCGAGGCTGCGCACCTACGCCGATGTGGTGGGGCGGGGCCGGAGCGAGCGGGACTTCGCGGCCGTGCCGCTCGACGCCGCGGCGCGGTATTGTTGCGACGACAGCGAAACCGTGCTGCGATTGCACCAGGCGATGGCCGACGAGCTGGAGGAGCACCGGCTGCAGCCGTTACTTGACACGGTGGAGATGCCGCTGGTCCCGGTCCTGACGGACATGGAGTGGGCGGGAGTGCCGGTGGACCGGGCGCGCCTGGGCGAGCTGTCGCGAGGGTTCGCGGTGGAGCTGGCGAGTCTCGAGCGCCGGCTGTATGCGACCGCCGGCACGGAGTTCAACCTCAACTCCACGCCCCAGCTGCGCTCGATCCTGTTCACCAAGCTGCAGCTGCCCATCATCAAGAAGACGAAGACCGGTCCCTCGACCGACGTGGACGTGCTGGAGCAGCTGGCCGCGATGGGTCACGAGGTCCCCCGGCTGCTCATCGAGTACCGGGAGCTCGCCAAGCTCAAGTCGACCTACGTCGACGCCCTCCCGGGGTACATCCACCCCGAGACGGGCCGCATCCACACCAGCTTCAACCAGGTGGGGGCGGCCACCGGGCGCTTATCCTCGTCGGAGCCGAACCTCCAGAACATTCCCGTGCGCACCGAGCGGGGCGAATCGATCCGGCGGGCGTTCATCGCGCCTCCCGGCGCCCGGTTACTCGTCGCCGACTATTCCCAGATCGAGCTGCGCCTGCTGGCGCATTTTTCCGGCGATCCGGCCTTCGTCAAGGCGTTCGCGCAGGGGGGAGACATTCACCGCCAGACGGCGGCGGTGATCTTCGGCGTACCGCAGGACCAGGTGACCTCGGAGATGCGGGCGCGGGCCAAGACCATCAATTTCGCCACCATTTACGGGCAGGGGCCGTTCGCCCTGGCGCGGCAGCTCGGCATCGGACAGGACGAAGCCAAGGCGTTCATCCGGCAGTATTTCGAGCGCTTCGCCGGGGTGCGCGCCTGGCTCGACCGCACCATCCTCGAGGCGCGCGAGCGGGGATACGTCGAAACCCTGTTCGGACGCCGCCGCTACATCCCGGAGCTCAAGGACAGGAACTTCAGTGTCCGGTCGTTCGGAGAGCGGACGGCGACGAATTCTCCGCTCCAGGGCTCGGCTGCGGATCTCATCAAGGTCGCCATGATCCGGATACACGAGTCGTTGCGGGCGGAGCGGCTCGGGACGCGGTTGCTGCTCCAGGTGCACGATGAACTGGTGCTGGAAGTGCCGGAGGCCGAGCAAACGGGCGCCAAGGAACTGGTAAAACGCCATATGGAGGGAGCCGCGAGGCTGCGTGTCCCACTCGTCGTAAGTGTAGGAATTGGAAGTAATTGGGTCGATGCCAAGGGTTGAGCACAGGTCTTGCGTGGGCTGGGGCTCGTCCAATTGTCCGCAGTCGAGGAATCGCGCGCCCACAGAGGCCTGAAGGGGGTTGCGGTGAAGTCGTCCCGCGGTTTTACGCTCATCGAGCTCTTGATCGTGGTGGTGATCATCGGGATTCTCGCGTCCATCGCGATCCCGAAGTTCGCCAACACGAAGGAGAAGACCTACATCGCCGCGATGAAGTCCGACCTGCGCAATCTGGCGACGGCGGAGGAGGCCTATGTGTTCGATAGCCTCACCTACACGGCCAACCTCCCCGCGCTGAACGGTTGGACGCCGACGACCGGGGTGACGGTTGTCGTCGGTGTCGCGACGGGCGGCGGCTGGTCGGCCACCGCGTCGCACTTCCAGACGACCAAGAAGTGTTACCTGTTCTACGGCAACGCCCCGCCGCTGGGCTCGGCGACCGCCGAAGGCCAGATCCGCTGCAGCTGAGCGGGTCCTGGCAGGAGTTCACGCGCCGCCGCGAGGGCATGTGCTTCGCTCTCGACGGCGGCGTTTGGCTGCAGCGCTGGCGCGTGCGCGGCGAGCCGATGGTGCACCTCGTGAGCGCCGACCGGGAACGACTGCTGGAGCTGGGCCGCTCGCTGGGACTGCACCCCGACTGGCTGCAGTACAAGCCGCTCAAGGACCCTCGCACCGGCCAGCGTGTACCCGCTTGGCACTGGGACATGTGGGGACCACGCCTGCAGCGCCTCGACGGCGGGCGCTGAGCCGACGCGTCACGGCTCGCCGCGCCGCGCCCGCACCCCCGGCCACCAGTTCCAGCGACCCGCGATGTGCATGATTGCCGGCACGAGAATCATGCGGATCAGCGTGGCATCGAGCAGCACCGCCATCGCCAGCCCGAAGCCCAGGAACTGCACGGCGAGCACGCGGGAGAACGCGAACACGCCGAACACGATGATCATGATGGCGGCGGCGAACGTGATGGTGGATGCCGTCATCGAGAGCCCTTCCATCGTCGCGTGATCGTTGCGGCCGGTCTTGTCGAAGACCTCTTTCACGCGCGTCAGCAGGAACACCTCGTAGTCCATCGACAGTCCGAAGACGGTGGCGAAGACGAGCACCGGCACGACGACGAAGATCGCCTCCGTCGCCCCTTCCAGGCCGAACAATCTTCCTCCATACCCGTGCTGAAAGACGAGGACCGTCACGCCGAACGCGGCCCCCACCGAGAGGCAGTTCAGCAGGACGGCCTTGAGCGGCACGAGCAGGGAGCGGAACGCGAGGAGCAGCATCAGCGCCGTCACCCCGAGCACGAGCAGCACCACTCCGGGGAAGCGGTGCAGCAGATCGTCCTGCAGGTCCACGCTGGCCGCGGCGAAACCGCCGACGAGGGTCTGCGCCCCGGCGAGGCCGCGGACCCCCCGGGCGACCAGCGCGCGCGTGTGCCGGGTCAGATCCATCATCCCGGTGAGGGACACGCTGTCGGCGGCGATGACGTCGACCAGGGTCGTGCTGTTGTCGGCGCTCAGGTAGGCGTCGAAGAACTTGGGATAGCGAGCCCGGACCTCCGCCGGGTCGCTGTAAAAGACGGCGAGCTGAAACGAGGACATCCGCGGCCGGAGCGATGCCACGCCCCGCACGTCCTTGACGCGTGGGTCGCGGCGCAACGAATCGCTCAGCACCTTCAGCCCGAACAGCCACGGGCCGCGCAGCGCCGATCCACCCGGCGGGAGCTGCACCACCACCCGAGTCGGGAGGATCAGGCCGTTGGCCCCCATGCTGCGGAGCAGCGCGAGCCCCTGGCCCGATTCGGAGGCCAACGGGAACCAGTTGCGCGCCGGCAGGCCGATCCGGATGCCGGAGAGCGGGAGCATCAGGAGGCCGACGATTCCCGCGCCGACCGCGATGGCGCGCCAGGGCCGGTGCCCCAGCCAGCGCGCCCAGCGCTCCCAGCCGGTGGGGGCGTGAATGCGGGCCAGCGGTCGCGCGAGCCAGCGGGGGCGGTCGATGTCGCGCCCCAGCAGCGTCAGCACCGCGGGCAGGAAGGTGGTCGCCAGCAGGACGGCGATCGCCACCACGAGCAGCCCTCCGATCCCGACCGAGCGCGTCTCGACGAGGGGTGTGGTGATGAGCGCGCCGAAGCCGACCACCACGATCAGGCCGGACGTCATGACGGCGGACCCCGCCGTGCGGATCGTCCGGATGGCGGCATCGACCGGCGACAGCCCGCGGTTCAGCTCCTCGCGGAAGCGTGTGACGATCAGCAGCGAGTAGTCGATGCCCACGCCCAGCCCCACCATCGTCGTGATGTTGAGGACGAACACAGACATCGTCCAGAAGTGGGCCAGGATCGTGAGAAGCCCCAGGGCGATCGTGATGGCGAGCAGTCCCACCATCACCGGCAACGTCGCGGCGACGAGCGCGCCGAATGCCAGGATCAACACGAGTAGCGTCAGCGGCAGGACGCGTCGCTCGCCGGCCGTCGTGTCTTCCGCGCTGATCGTCCGCACGTCGTGATCCAGCGCCGCGCTCCCGGTCACCATGAGATCGAAGCCGGCGCCGGCCGGCAGGCGCCGCAGGGCCGCATGGAGGCTGTCCCGCAACGCGGGGATGAAATCCTTGGTGAGGTCGCCGGTTCGCTCGCGGGCGAGTGCGGCGAGGAGGAAGGTGGTCCGGCGGTCGGCGCTGACGAATACCGAATCCGCCACGGTCCGGGTGGAAATGACCTGACGCACCGACGGCTCGCGGGCCGCGACCGCCGAGAGCGTGTCGAGCACCGCGATGAAGCGGGAGTCGCCGACGGTGACGGGTCCCCGCACGACGATGGCCAGATACTCGGCGAACGGACTCGGGAACGCCGCATCGATCAGATTGGATGCGCGCACCGCTTCGGTCGGCCGCTCGGGACCGCCACGTACCGCCAGGACGCGCTGGACGCGCGCGGCGCGCGGCACGAGGAGCGTCGCCAACGCCACCCATGCCGCGATCACCACCCAGCGAAACCGGATGAGCAGGCGGGCGGGGAGTGCGATCATTCAGCGTCCAACCATAAGCAGGCCACAATCATAGACCGCGCCGGAGGGCAAAGCTAGCGGCGTGGCGCGGGCGCCGGGCATATTAGCAAGCATGGAACAGCAGCAGCGTGTGCGCCTGGTCGCCCTGCTCATCGGCCTGATGGTCCTGGCCGTCGCGTGGGACGTCGTGGGTGGGCATCGCGCCGCCGCGCCGCCGCCGCCTCCGGAACCGCAACCGCCGGTGGTGAGCACGCCCCAGCCCCCGCCCCCCAGCTCGCTGCGCAGCCAGACGGGTAGCGAGATCGTGCCAGAGTCGGGCGGGCCGAGTTCGCTGGACGTCGTGGCGCGCGCCGACATGCGGCGGCGCATCCGCGCCAGTTTCCCCCTCACCTACTTGAGCATCATCGTGGCGGAGTCGAGCGACTCGATGCTCCATCGCTGGGACGAGCGCGTCGACCGGCCCGTGCATGTGTACCTGGCACGGGGCAAAGCCGCCAACTTTCGTCCCGAGTTCCTGGATGCCGTGCGCGCCGCGTTCGCCCGCTGGTCGGAGACGGGGCTTCCCGTCCGGTTCGACCTTGCCGCGGACTCGAGCGATGCCGAGGTGCGCTTCACCTGGCGCACGCAATTCGACATCGATCGGACGGGGGAAACGGACCTCGAGTGGGATCGCGACGGTCACCTGCAGACCGCGGTTGTGACGATCGCGACCTTCGACCCCGACGGTCGCCCCCTCGGGACCGACGACGTCCGGGTGGTGGCGCTCCACGAGATCGGCCACCTCCTCGGGCTCGATCATTCTCCCGATTCGACCGATCTCATGTTCGCCAAGGCGGTCGTGCGGGACCTCTCGCCGCGCGACATCCGTACCGCGCAGCTCCTCTACGCGCTGGCACCGGGAAGCCTGCGGTAGGAGGTCGGCCGGTCTCGGGGTATATTCCGCATCGGAGCCTGCCGCATGTCCCGCCGAGCTATTCCCCTGCTGAGCGACGCCGTCACCACCGGTGGAGCCACAACGCTCGCCCGCCAGTTGGACGTGCGCGTGCGTCCGGCGGAGCTCGTACAACCGCTTCCGGAGGGCGCCGTCCGGTGCGTCGCGTGCGGCCACCGCTGTCTCGTGCGTCCCGGGCGCCGCGGCATCTGCCAGGTCCGCTTCAATCGAGACGGCACGCTGTACGCGCCCACGGGCTACGTTGCGGCGCTGCAGTGTGATCCCATCGAGAAGAAGCCGTTCTTTCACGTGCTCCCGGGGAGCGATGCGCTCACCTTCGGGATGCTGGGCTGCGACTTCCACTGCGGGTACTGCCAGAACTGGCTCACGTCCCAGGCGTTGCGCGATGCAGCGGCCGGGGTGCTCCCCAGCGACGTGACGGCGGAGGGCCTGGCGGAGCTGGCGGGCCGCCGTGGCGCGCGGGTGATCGCGTCCTCCTACAATGAACCGCTGATCACCGCGGAATGGGCGGTGGAAGTGTTCCGGGCCGCTCGCCCCAGGGGTCTTCGCTCGGCGTTCGTCTCGAACGGCAATTGCACGCCGGAGGTGCTCGACTACATCCGGCCGTGGACCGACGGCTACAAGATCGATCTCAAGGCCATGAGTGACCGCCGGTACCGCGAGCTGGGCGGCGTGCTACAGCACGTACTCGACGCCATCCGGCTCGTGCACGAGCGCGGCTTCTGGCTGGAGATCGTGACCCTGGTGGTGCCAGGCTTCAACGACGATGATGCGCAGCTGCGCGACGCCGCGGAGTACATCGCCTCCGTGTCCGCCGAGATCCCGTGGCACGTCACGGCCTTCCACCAGGACTACCGCATGAACGAGGCCGCCAATACGACGGCGGCGATGCTCGAGCGGGCGTGCGAGATCGGGGCGCAGGCGGGACTGAACTTCGTTTATGCCGGGAATCTCCCCGGCCGCGTGGGCCGCTGGGAGCACACCTGGTGTCCCGATTGCGGCGACCTGCTGATCGAGCGGCACGGCTACTCGATCCGGCGCCAGCGGGTGAGCGCCGACGGCCATTGCCCTTCCTGTGGACGCAGCATCCCGGGGATCTGGTGCTAGGCGTGTTGGCGCTGCTGCAGGCGGCGGGGGCGATCCTCAGCGCCTCCACCGTGGACCCGATCGTCCGGGACGGGATCCGCGCGGGCGCGTACCCGGGGGCCGTGGTGGCCATCGGGACCGCCGATTCCATCCTCTACCTGAAGGGCTATGGCCGGCTCACCTGGTCGCCGCAGAGCGCGCCGGCCGATCCGGATAGCACGCTGTACGACCTCGCGTCGGTCACCAAGATCGTGGCCACGACCACGGCGTTGATGATGCTCGTAGATCGGGGCAAAGTGGCGCTCGATGCGCCCGTGGTGCACTACGTACCCGAGTTCAGCGGCCCCGGCACCGCGGTGATCACCGTCCGCGAGCTGCTCGCGCATACGTCGGGGTTGCGCGGGGACCTCCCGATCGCGGCGATCCGGGCAGCGCCGGATGCCGCGAGCTTGCTGCGCCTCGTGTACGCCGAGACGCCGAGCTTCCTCCCGGGCTCCCGCGTCCTGTACAGCGACCTGAACGCGGTGCTGTTGGGCGAGATCGTCCGTCGCACGACCGGCGAGCCCCTGGACGCCTATGTCGCACGAGAGGTGTTCGCGCCGCTCGGCATGACCCAGACGCGCTATCGGCCGGGGCGGAGCGTGACGGCACGCACCGCCCCGACCGGACAATGGCACGGCCACCCTGTGGCAGGAGTCGTGAACGATCCCACTGCCTGGAAACTCGGCAGCGTCTCCGGCAATGCCGGAGTCTTCAGCACCGCCCGGGACGTGGCTCGGTTCGCCCAGTTCGTGCTGCGCGGCGGCGTTACGGCCGACGGGCGAAGGCTCGTCCGGGCGGAGACCGTGCGTGCGTTCACCACCCGCGCGGCCTATTTCGGGCCTCACGCGGAAGCCCGTGCGCTGGGGTGGCAGGCCGTGCCGACGGGAGAGCAGGTGAGCAGCGCGGGAACCCGCTTCGGTCCCCGCAGCGTCGGGCACACGGGGTGGACCGGGACGTCGTTGTGGATCGACCCGGACCGGGGCGTCTTCGTGGCGCTGCTCACGAACCGGGCCTATGCCCCCAGGAGCCGCGAGCCGTTCACCATCGTCAAGCGCGTGCGCGGCCGGCTGGCGGATCTGGCCGCGGAGACGATCGATGCCCGCACAAAATGAAGCGCCGACGCTTGTGTTCGACGGGGAATGCCGCCTGTGCCGGCGCGCGGTGGAGCTGCTGCGCCGCTGGGACCGGGAACATCGGCTGCGCTACCTCCCGTTTCAGGACGAAGCGGCGATCGGGGAGCTCGACCTCTCGCTTCCGGCGCTGGCCGCCGCGATGCATCTGGTGCTCCCCGACGGGCGCGTGTACGCGGGCGCGGACGCGGTGCCGGAACTGGGACGGTTGCTGCCGGGGAAGCGCTGGTGGGCGTGGGGGTTCGCCGTGCCGGGTGTGCGGCGGCTCGCGCGGTGGGTGTACGCGCGCATCGCCCGGGGCCGTCGCTGCGCCGTGCGGGGACTCCCGGCGGCGACGGCGCCCTAGCAGATTGGCACAGGCAAGGAGATTCGCGTGACGACGGAAACACTCGACGCCGCAGTGCGGACCGCGCTCCGCTCGGTGAAGGATCCCGAGCTGAACCTCAATATCATGGATCTGGGCCTCGTCTACGACGTGGACCTGGACGACGGCAACGTGCACATCCGCATGACGCTCACGTCGCCCGGATGCCCGGCCGGCCCGCAGATCATGAACGACATCCACAAGACCCTACGCGCCCTCGACGGCGTCAAGGACGTGGACATCGAAATCGTGTGGGAGCCCTACTGGACCCCGGAGAAGATCGAGCCGAAGATCAGGGCGATGATGGGATTCTGAACGCCTCGCCTACTGCAGCGCCGGAAGCAGCGCCTCCCCCAACACAGCCACCTGCCAGCGGCGCAGCTCCTTCAGTTGCGCTAACGCTGCCTGATCGCGCGGGCGAGCGCGGGCGACCACCTCGAGCGTCGCCTTGCCGCACAACACTCCGGGATCGAGACCGAGGCGGTGCGCCACCGCGTTGCGGGCCGTCTTGAGCCGTTCGACGCGCGCCTCGAGCTCCGGATCCCGCGGCACCCGGGGGCCCCGCTCTCGTCGCGGCAGTTCGTGGTCGGGCAGGGTCAGCGCCCGGTCCACCGCGGCCATGAGGGCCGGGCCGTAGCGCCGCGCCAGGCTCGCGGGCAGCCCGTGGACCTGGCCCAGGGCATCGAGGGAGCGCGGCAAGGCCCGGCTCACGGCGAGGAGCCCATCGTTGCCGATGATGCGAAACAGCGCGGTATCGCGCTCCGCCGCCACCGTGTCGCGCCAGGCGACCAGCTCGCGCAGCGCGGCGAGCTGGCGCGGCTGGAGCGCCTTCGCCCCCTTGATCCGCTGATATGCCTCCGCACCATCCGCGCTCCCCGGGCCCGACCAGCGCAGATGCTCGAGACCCTGGAATTCCTCCTCTGCCCAGGCGAGCCGCCCTGCCGCCTCGAGCCGGGTGCGCAGTGCGTCGCGCAAGGTGGGCAGGTGGCGGGTGTCGTCCGCCGCATAGGCGAGCATGGCGGGCGAAAGCGGTCGCTGCGACCAGTCGGCGCGTTGATGGGCCTTGGCCAGACGCACACCGGCGTACTTCTCCAGCAGGGCAGCGAGCCCGATGCCCGGCTCGCCGAGCAACTGGGCGGCGATGCGTGTGTCGAACATGTGCCGCGCACGAAACTGGTAGTCGCGATCCAGGATGCGCAGGTCGTAGTCGGCGTCGTGGAACACTTTCTCTACGGCGGGATCGGCGAGCAGCGCGCCCAGCGGGGCGAGATCGTGAATGGCCAGGGGGTCGATGATCGCCGTGGCGCTGCGGGTGGAGAGCTGGACCAAATAGACCCGGTCGACGTAGCGGTGGAAGCTCGCGGCTTCGGTGTCCACGGCTGCGATGGGCGCCGTGCGGGCGGTGGCGATGACTTCGTCGAGCGCGGCTGGCGTGTCGACGTAGCGGTAGCCGCTCACTCTTCTCCTTTACCGAGCTGCTCCAGGTCGGCGGCAATCTCCTCGAGCGCCTTGGCGAGCGTCTTGTAGAACTCCGGATCCGGCGGCTGGGGTGTGCCGCCCAGCGGATCGCCCGCGCACTTACGGGCGGCCCGGGCGGCATGGCGGATGTAATCGGTAGGGACGCGCATGTGGCAAAGATAGCGTATGGTTCGTTCCGTGACGGGCATCGTGCGGGTGACCGGAGCCGGAGCGACGCTTGCCGTCCAGGTACGCGGCGAAGGTCCTCCGTTGGTGTTGGTGCACGGATTCCCGCTCGACCATGCGATGTGGCGCCACCAGCTCGCGGCGCTGGACGGGTGGCGATGCATCGCTCCCGATATGCGCGGGACCGGCGATTCGGACGTTCCGTCGGACGACTACTCGATGGGCCGATACGCGGAGGATCTCCGAGCCGTGTGCGATGCGCTGGACGTCACGGGCGCCGTGTGCTGCGGGTTCTCCATGGGGGGATACGTCCTCTTCGAATTCCTGCGGCGCTACGGCTCGCGCGTGCGGGGCCTGGTGCTGTGCGATACCAGGTCCGAGACGGACACGGTCGAAGGGAAGCGAGCCCGGGGCGAGAACGCCGCCCTGGTCGAGCGCGATGGAGTCGGGGCGCTGGCCGATCGGGTCGTGCCGAGCCTGTTGGGGGCGACGACGCGGGCCGGCCGTCCGGAGCTGGTGGAACAGGTGCGCGCCATGGTGCTGCGCCAGCCGGCGGTGGGAGTGATCGGGGCGTTGCGTGCGATGCGGGACCGGCCCGATGCCGCCGGGCTGCTGGGCGGCATCGAGGTACCTACCCTGGTGGTGCATGGGGCCGAGGATGAGGTGGTTCCCGCAGCGATCGCCCGCGCGATGGCGGAGCGGATTCCGCGTGCAGGTTACGTCGAGGTACCGGGGGCCGGACACCTGGCGCCGCTGGAGCAACCCGAGCGGGTCAGCGCGGCGTTGCGGGAGTTGCTCGGAAGGTGCTAGGGGTCTACTTCGCGCCGCGCTCCGGGGAGGGCTTGCCCGGCGGATTGGCACTTTGGAACACATCGCGGTTCTTGGCGATGTAGGACTTCCACTGCGGCGGGACGTCTTCTTCGGGGAAGATCGCCGTCACCGGGCACTCCGGCTCGCACGCCCCGCAATCGATGCACTCGTCGGGATGGATGTAGAGCTGATCCTCTCCTTCGTAGATGCAGTCCACCGGACAGACATCCACGCAGGAACGGTCTTTCACGTTGATGCAGGGCTCGGCGATGATGTACGGCATCAGCAAGTCTCCGGAAGTCGCGACGCAGCGGCCCGGTTGGCCGCGTTGAGAGCCAAACCTAGACCCGGAGCGAATCGAGTCAAGGCGGGCACTGAGATACTCATTGGTATCCGGAGACCCGATCCAAGGTTCCCGGTTCGCGATTCGAGATACCCGTTAGTATCTTAGATACCTATGGGATCCATACGGCAGAAGCGCAAAGCCGAAACCCGCAGCCTGCTGGTCGAGGCCGGCCTCAAGGTCTTCGCCGACCGCGGCTTCGATCTCGCCACATTAGACGACGTCGCCGAGGCGGCGGGGTTCACCAAGGGAGCGATCTACCGGCAGTTCCCCTCCAAGAGCGCGTTTCTCCTGGGTCTCTTCGAGCAGTATGCGGCGGTGGCCCGCGCCGGTGCGGGCGCGCGGCAGGCGTCCTGGTTCATTCCCATCACCCTGCAGTTCGCCGCCCAGGCCTATCGGGATCCGCTGTTGCGGCGCCGGCTCGCGGTCGTCCTGGCGGAGGCGCCGGACGGCGCGTCGCCGGATGGGCAGTTGTTGCGGTCCCTGGCGCGCGTGTTTCCGACTGCCGGCGGGATCGTCCATTGAGCGCGGGGCTCCCGAGTTCCGCGATCGGCGCGATCTGCCACCAGTGACGGACGCGTTTGCGATTCCCGCGGCCGTCGCGGCAATCCTGCTGCTGTCCCTGTTCGTCGGATGGGGTGCCGTGCGGCGGTGGAAACCGCCTCCGCGGCGCGCCGTGGGCAGCCGTGCCCCGGCGCAGTGGCGCGCGCTCATCGAAGCGCGCGTGCCGCTGGTACGGCGCCTGGGGCTGGCCGAATGGGAGCGGCTGCTCGACCTGGTGCAGACGTTCCTGCGCGAAAAGAGCTTCGAGGGCGTCGGCGGCGTCGCGGTGACGGAGGAGATGAAGCTCATCGTCGCGGCGCAGGCCTGTTTGCTGATCTTGAACCTCGATGCCGGCTGTTATCCGGGTGTCCGCACCGTGATCCTCTATCCGAGCACGTTCCTGCCGCGCGCTCCCGCGATC